>JBIPOY010000509.1:0-2658 GCA_044378705.1 Saprospiraceae bacterium | reverse complement strand
AGACAATTCTACATTTGAGTCAATATACATACGACCAACCAATGGAAGGGCAGACCAACAAATACGACGTAATCATACTATACAATATTTTTCGTACCCAAATTTTAAGTTTGATCGATTAAGAAAAGAATCACCGGAGGTTTATGAATCATACGCAGATATTGGACTGAACGAGTGGATCAAGTTGAGAATAATTGTAAAAGGTATAGAAGCAAAACTATACATAAACGAAAATACAGAACCCTCACTCATCGTAACCGACTTAAAACATGGCGATACAAATTTGGGAAGTATAGGTTTATGGGTTGAAGAAGGAACGGAAGGGTATTTTAAAGATTTGAAAATTACCCATTATTAAAATAATATAAGACTCCTACGAACCCTATATTGTATTCCATTGGATGAGATTTATTTTTAACGATCAGTGCTGTAGTGAGTACGTGTTCAGCATGGGGTAGCATTCCTCAGCCTGCCCAACCCTCTCGATCCAAACTCCGATAATGTATTGCCTCGGCCAAATCCTCAATTCGTATATCTGGACTGTTGGAAAGATCCGCTGCCGTTCGCGCCACCTTTAAAATCCGGTCATAGGCGCGCGCAGAAAGCTGTAGTTGCTCCATCGCCGTTTTCAGTAGCGTCAAACCGGCGGGTGTAAGCTTACATACCTCGTGCACCATGCGACTCGTCATTTGCAAAGGCGATCATTGATTTTCTTGGGTACATTCCATTCAAACTGGAAGGGAGTTCCCTCGGGAAGCAGTTATTCTACCCCAGACTTGTTACTGGGAAAACTCAGAAACAGACAGCTCAACTGATCGGCTGTGATTCCTCAAATTTGAGGCATATAGAATTAGACCTGAGAACACCTGAAGGGAAAACAAAGGAGAATATTCAAGTATATATTCTTGATGCTTTTCAGAACTATCAACTTGAGTGACCTTTGAGAATGGCGAAAGGCCAAGTTTATGTAGTTTCCTAAAATGCTGGATTTTAGTATTTGACGGTTTGCAAATTTGCGATTAGTAGAGTTGTTGTAACTTTGATTTTGTAAATAGCGCGCACGAACTTGTCAAAGTATAAAAGTTGGTTAAAAAACCCCTCTAGATTTATCTCGATGACTGGTTACACAATTGAAGATTTCAATCGATTGCTACCATATTTTGAGGAGGCACACGATCAGTATTTGAGCAAACACGAGATTAGTGGGAAGAAAAAAAGTGGTTTTCGAAGGTTTGTGATCTACCAAAGTAGCCCTCTTCCAAGCTATGGGGACCGCCTTTGCTTCATCCTGTTCTACTTCAAGCACAACCCTGTTCAGGAGGTTCAAGCGGACCTTTTCGACATGGAGCAGGGCCAGGCCAACGCGTATATTCACGGCCTTCAAACCATCTTGAACTTGGCTTTGGAGCGTGCTAAGTGCATGCCTGCTCGAACGAATGCAGAATTTCAGACAATTCTTAAAACATTCGAAGACAAGGAGTTGATACACGATGGCTCCGAACGAGAAGTTCCAAGGCCTCAGGATAAAGACCTCTAAGAAAATCAGTATAGTGGCAAAAAAAAACATACGATTAAGAACGCGTTTGTTGCATCTATGTTTGGGGTCATATTGTTTGTCAGTCCTACTTACGCTGGTCGTGTCCACGATAAAAGTATTGCCGACAATTACCATATTCCACCCGGCTTCAGTCTTTGGCAGGATACAGGCTATCAAGGGTATTCCCCAGTAGATGTCGATATCATACAGCCCACTAAAAAACCAAAGGGCAAGGACTTGACAGAAGATCAAGAGAACATGAACCGTTCCATATCCAGTGTTGGAGTCAGAATTGAGCACTTTATTGGTGGGGTAAAACGATACCGAATTGTAAAAGATGAGTGTCGGGCATATAAAAATGACTTCCGAGACAAAATTATCGGTGCTTGCACGGCTCTTTACAACTTCAGAATAATCGAAAATAAACTTCAATACGCTGATAATCAATAATATATAATCTACATAATATCTAATTTAAAAGTGGTATTTCGCACAGATGTTACACAGATGTGTTTGCGCAGATGTTACGCAGATGTTACGCAGATGTTACGCAGATATGACTCAGCTAAAGGAGTTGATGATACGTTTCAGGCTGATTTTATCTTCTAGCCTGTTCACATTGAAATTTATCAGCAAACCAAGTTGAGTTTCTGATAATCGCAGGTAGGTCATAACCTGTTTAAAATGGACTTCGTGGAGCGATTCAACCGATTTGATTTCTACAATAATCTGTTGTTCAACCAATAAATCCAATCGGAAACCTAAATTCAACTTTATATCCTCATAAATCATTGGTATCCCAACCTGGCTCTGCACCTTTAAACCAGCTTTTTCCAATTCATATTTCATGGCTGCCTCGTAAACGCTTTCCAATAAACCAGGGCCTAATGCTGTATGCACACGAAATGCCGCACCCCTGATTTGATATGTAATTTCATTTGCTTCCATCATTATTTGTTTTAATTCTGTGTAACATCTGCGAAAAAATTCTGCGTAACAGCTGCGCGAAACCCCGCTCAGCCTGCCCAACCCTCTCGATCCAAACTCCGATAATGTATTGCCTCGGCCAAATCCTCAATTCGTATATCTGGACTGTTGGAAAGATCCGCTGCCGTTCGCGC
>JBIPOY010000508.1:0-2660 GCA_044378705.1 Saprospiraceae bacterium | reverse complement strand
GGGCTTTGAGCCCGTGGCGATGACCACCTTGTTGGCCTCAATTTCTTGAGAGGTTCCATTGGACGCCGTTATTTTTATTTTTTTGGGAGAAACGAATGATCCATGGCCGTGGAACACATCCACTTTATTTTTCTTCATTAAAAATTCCACGCCCTTGTTGTTGTCCATCACCACCTCGTTTTTCCGTCGGACCATTTGTGGCATGTTGA
Source organism: Saprospiraceae bacterium (assembly GCA_044378705.1). Classification (GTDB taxonomy): domain Bacteria; phylum Bacteroidota; class Bacteroidia; order Chitinophagales; family Saprospiraceae; genus M3007. The sequence goes on along the minus strand of JBIPOY010000508.1, from coordinate 2,451 downwards.
CACGCAAGTCGTGGAGGTCAATACCATGGGTTTGGAATGAATGCTGCGCATTGTGGAAGTGTTCCGAAGAGTCTAGCAATGCTTTGGAGGGAATACAACCTACATTGAGACAAGTGCCACCCAATACGGAATAGCGCTCGATGATGGCAGTAGAAAAGCCCAGTTGGGCGCAACGAATAGCGGCTACGTACCCCCCGGGGCCTGAACCGATAACAACAACGTCGTAAGTCATTGAATGAATAGTAGGTTTAACGGACTTAATAAGTCAACAATCAGAGATGTGAAGGGCGAAGGTCAACCGTTGCAAAGGCTGATCTTTGAGCAACTGGCTAGTTAGGATCTTTTTTTGGCCCCCGACCTTTAAATTTTTGGTTGTCACGGTTTCTATTTTGGTTGTTTTCGCCGTTTTGTTTGGGCGTTGGTGGTGCCGTAGGCAACGGGGGGGCCTGCGGTGGTGTTTGGGTTGGCTTTTCGTTTTTTGGTTGTTGAGGAGGCTTTGGTTGTTGAGTGCCGGGTGTTTGACGCGGTGGTTGGCTTCCGCTGCGTTGTTGTGGAGGCCTGTTTTCAGGTTTGCCTTGAGGTGGTCGGTTGTCTGGCCGCCGGTTTCGATCGTCGCGACGGGGCAATTGACCGCGTCCCTGTGCTACATCGTTTTGCGCGGCTTTCTCGACAGCAGCAGCGGCTGATTGCGAACGGTCTCGGTTGCTTTTACTCTTTTTCTTTTTCTTTTTGCGCTGTTCGAGGGGTAGTTGAATGACGTCGTGGACATTTTCGAAGTCTGGTTCAATTTCATCCGGCTCATCGCTTTCGGCTACGGGAGCCATTGCTATGATTTCATCGAGGCTACCGGGCATTTTGCCGGATTTGATCATGTCAAGGGCCTCCCAAATTTGGTCAACGTGGATGGCGTAAAATTTACCCCGATCTTCAGCATAGGTATAGAACATAAGCCGTTTGAACACATCTGTTTTGATCAGAATGGCTACTCCTGCGGTTGTTCTAAGCCGCTCGGCGCGATCCGGAAAATCCTCCAGTGCATCAATATAGGTGTCTAGTTCGTAGTTAAGACAGCACTTGAGCCGTCCGCACATCCCGGAGAGCTTGGTTTGATTGATGGCCAAGTTCTGGTACCTGGCAGCGGCAGTGTTGACGCTTTTAAACTCCGTGAGCCAAGTGGAGCAGCAGAGTTCGCGCCCACAGTTGCCCAAACCACCGATGCGAGCCGACTCCTGTCTAGCGCCGATTTGCCGCATTTCAATTTTCACTTTGAAGTCGCGGGCATAATGTCGGATCAATTCGCGAAAATCGACACGACCGTCTGCGGTGTAGTAAAAAGTACATTTTCGACCATCGCCTTGAAATTCCACATCGCCAATCTTCATGTTGAGGCCGAGGGTACGCGCGATCACACGCGCCTGCACCAAGAGGCCTTTTTCTTCACGGCGCACTTCATCGAGCCGTTCTAAATCGCGTTCGTGGGCTTTTCGAACCACGGCACCCAGCCGGGCATCGTTTCTGACCCGCTTACGTTTCATTTGCAAGCGCACAAGGTCGCCGCTGAGGGATACGGTACCCACGTCATACCCGCCTGAAATTGATTCAACAATGACCCAGTCGCCGGTGTTGGAGCGTGTAAAGGGTGGGTTTTTGAAAAACTCTTTGCGAGAGCCGTTTTTAAAGCTCACCTCCACGATGTCAAAAGGCTTGACATCCTGTATGCCTTGAGCAGAAATCCAATCGTATGTGTTGTGGCGGTTACAGCCGCCGGTGGAACATCCACCGTTGCTTTTGCAGCCGCCGGCCGAACTACTATCTTTACCTGTCGAGCAGGAACATCCTATACATCCCATTATGGTTGGTTATCAGTTTTTGGTTATGAATAATACCATTATACGTCAACGGTATTTTGTGCAAAGAAACTGTAAAAATCTTCTTTCGGCGAAAAAAGCGTGTTTCTTGGGGCACTAAAAGTACAAAATTATTCTTCATCCGCTTGTTAGAGGTAATCATGCAGTCGGAGTGGCGGGGAATAAAACCCGACTTTGCCCCGCAGGTGCGCACGAACCACCATGTCCATCAAAGCCCCTTGAGTATTCTGTTCATCTGTATGGAAGAGTCAAGGAAAAGTATTTTTGGATTTGCGTTTCGTTCAATATAGGTGATATTGTCGTTAAATAACCCCACTAATTGACTTATTTTTTCAAAATCCAACACCTTGGCCATGTTTTGGGCAGTGGTAAGTTCGTTGGGTTTCAGCCGTAAAGCGATGTTGCCGGTGGCCACCAATGCCATCATCTCCCGTAAAAAATGTAATCCGTAATGCAAAAATTGCTTTTGATTTTCTCGCCCCAATTTGGCGAACTCATCGGTCCATTTTACCAATTCAACGGCGTTGCCACGCCAGCATTTTCGCAACCAATCCAAGAAAGCAGCGGCATTGTCGTTTTCAGC
>JBIPOY010000507.1:0-2674 GCA_044378705.1 Saprospiraceae bacterium | reverse complement strand
GATGTCCCGGCGTTCAAATTTTAAACACGATCCAAGGTTTATTGTGGAAGGCAGCAGAGATTTTACTCGTCGTCGTCGTCAAATTTTCGTGGTTGATAGCTGGATTCTTCCATGTTTTCATTGTCTGTTTCCCATTCATCACCACCACCGGAATTATTTTTTTTACTATTGGCGATACGTACACCGTCACCGACAGATTTGCCCAATGGCTTGTCTTCTGATTCGCCACCGGCAAAGAAATCACCTGTGTTCGCCACGCCCCCTCCGATTTCACGGCTGGCGCTCGATATATTTTTTCCATCGATACTTTTGGTGGCATGGGGAACAAGCTTGAGCCTTTCCTTGCTTATCAATTGACCGGTAACAGTACAAATACCATAAGTTTTATTGTGAATACGCAACAGGGCGTTTTTCAAATCCTGCACATGACGTTGCTGCCGTGTGAGCATGCGCTGTAGCATTTCCAGATCGGTATGAGCGGTGCTGTCGTCGTACCAATCTCCACCTTGTTGGTTAAATCCATTTTCGTTTAAATCTGCAATTTGTTGTTCCGTGGTGGTTAGTTCGTCCTGAGCCTGAGTCAGTTTGGAGGTTACCAGTTCTTTGAATTCTTGCAAATCCTCGTCGTTGTACCGCAATTTAGGGTCGTTGGACATGAGAGCGTTTGTTTTTAGTTGTATGATGTGCTAAGGGGTTGTGAATAGGGATGCAAAATTAGGGCAAAAAAACTTTGTTGACGGAAAGTAATCACAAAATCTGTGTTAACGCTCTATTTTTTATTTATTTTTTGGTGTAAACAGGGCGGCGGTGCGCTGTCCGGCTTTAAAAGATACTTTTTTCTGTCAAAGACGCAATAACTTTAACATTAACTATTGTTCAAAAAAGTAGGGTTGTTTAATTAAAAGAGGAGGGAGGGCAAGTCTCCAACTTGAGTCTTTCACTTTATTTTCTAAGACAATCAAACAGGAGGCTTTAATTCCGCTTACTTTTGCGGGCCTTTACCTAATTCAACATGATCAAAACAACATTACCCGCTAACATTCCTATACCTGCTCCCCATGCTGAACAGTATCGTCAGCAAGTCCTTGAAGATTTTCGCATTTGTTGCCTGAGTCGAGAGGCCAGTATCATTGCCAGAAAAGAAGTGCTCACCGGCAAGGCTAATTTTGGCATCATTGGCGACGGCAAGGAAGTGGCGCAGGTCGCCATGGCGCGTGCTTGGCGGAAAGGAGATTTTCGATCCGGCTATTACCGAGATCAAACGCTTATGCTGGCGCTGGGATTGATGGATTTAGAGCAGTTTTTTGCCCAATTGTATGGTGACCCTTACCGTGATCCTTTTTCTGGAGGGCGCCAAATGAACTGTCACTTTGCAACAGCGTTTGTCAATGAGGCAGGAGAATATCTCGATTTAAAAAACAGATTCAATATTACGGCGGATATTGCTCCGACGGGGGGGCAAATGGCGCGCGGGCTCGGACTGGCTTTTGCGTCAAAAAAATTCCGTGAAAATCCGGCCCTTTGTGGTCATCTGAGCGATCATGGCAACGAAGTAGCATTTGTAACCATCGGAGATGCTTCAACGTCCGAGGGCGTTTTTTGGGAAACCATCAATGCTGCGGGTGTGTTGTCTGTACCGCTTGCCGTCAGCGTTTGGGACGATGGATACGGGATTTCTGTTCCCAAAGCTTTTCAAACAACCAAAGAAAGCATCAGTGAGGTGCTGCATGGGTTCAGGGTTGACGAAGAAAATGGCACCAACGGTATCACGATATATGTGGGCAAAGCGTGGGATTATCCGGGTCTTTGCGATTTATACCAAGCGGGAATAGCGCACATGCGTGATATTCACCGCCCGGCGCTTTTTCACATTCAAGAAGTGACCCAACAACTTGGACATTCCACTTCCGGTGATCACAGACGCTATAAGTCGGCAGAGAGACTTGAATTTGAAGAGAAATTCGACTGTAACCGTCGTATGGCTGAATGGATGGTAGAGAATGGAGTGGCTACGACGGCAGAAATTGAACAGATAAAATTGGAAGCAAAAAAGGTAGCCCAAGAGGCAGCCTTGCGGGCCCACCGTGCTTATCACGAAAAAGTATCTCAACTTAAAAACGTGTTGACAGGCCTATTGGAACGGGTGGTCACAGCCCAACCGGGCAATCAGGTAGTGGGTGAGATATTGGCACAATGCCATGGAAAACGTGAAATGCTGCGTTTCGAACTCGTACAGGCGGCAAGACGAGCGTATTTCTCTATCCCTCAAAAAAGCAATGCTGAAGGAGTTGCCTTGCAGAATTTTATTCAGCAGGAACGCTCCGAGGGTAATCAGATTTATTCAGATCATTTACTCAGCCAAACGCCATATTCCCCTCTGAAAATAGCGGTACAAGCGGCGGTGTACTCGTCTGATTCCCCCATGAAAGACGGCTATGAAATACTCAATGCTTGTTTTGATCAAAATTTTGAAAGGGATCAGACAATCTTCGTCTTCGGAGAAGATGTCGGTCAAATTGGTGATGTAAACCAAGGATTGCGCGGTATGCAGCAAAAATATGGTCTCGACCGGGTTTTTGATACGGGCATTCGCGAATGGACCATCATGGGGCAGGCCATCGGAATGGCGATGCGTGGGTTGCGCCCCATTGCAGAAATTCAGTACCTAGATTAC
>JBIPOY010000139.1:0-7922 GCA_044378705.1 Saprospiraceae bacterium | reverse complement strand
GAAGGGTTTATTGAGGTGGAAACGCCCAATTTGATCAAGAGTACGCCGGAAGGGGCCCGCGATTTTGTGGTGCCAAGTCGGATGAACAAGGGGCAGTTTTATGCCCTGCCCCAGTCACCCCAAACGTTCAAACAAATTCTGATGGTGGCTGGTTTCGACAAGTATTTTCAAATAGTGAAGTGCTTCCGCGATGAGGATTTGCGCGCAGACCGACAGCCGGAATTCACACAAATTGACTGTGAAATGTCTTTTGTGCACCAGGAAGACATACTCAATACGTTTGAAGGGCTGACCAAATATTTGTTTCAGCAAGCTTTGGGCATTACGCTTAGCGATTTTCCCCGCATGACGTATGATGAAGCGATGCGCCGATTTGGTTCTGACAAGCCTGATCTGCGTTTTGGCATGGAGTTTTCGGATCTCAGTGAGGTTGCCAAAGGGAAAGGCTTCCCGGTGTTTGACAGTGCGGAGTCCGTGATTGCTATTTGTGCACCCGGCTGTGCGGAGTACTCCAGGAAACAAATTGACGAGCTTACGGAATGGCTTAAAAGGCCACAAATTGGTGCAAAAGGGCTCGTGTATGTTAAAATTGAAGCAGATGGAACGCCCAAATCGAGCGTTGATAAATTTTATACCCCGGATGACTTGAAGCCTTGGATTGAACGCTGTGGCGGTCAGCCGGGAGATTTACTACTACTGCTTTGCGGGGAAGAAGAGAAAACACGCAAACAGCTGTCAGAACTACGACTTGAAATGGGGACCCGTCTTGGGTTGCGCAATGGAGATGATTTCAAGCCGCTGTGGGTCATGGACTTTCCATTGTTGGAATGGGATGAAGATGAAAACAGATTTTTTGCCATGCACCACCCATTTACGTCGCCCAAGCCTGGGGATATTGTGAAAATGGAAAGTGACGACCGCAACGTGTTGAAGTCTATGCGTGCCGATGCGTATGATTTGGTGCTCAACGGCGTTGAAATTGGCGGAGGCTCTATTCGTATCCACGATCGCGATTTACAGGCCCGAAATTTCAAATTACTGGGCTTTACGCAGGAGGAGGCAGAGGCTCAATTTGGCTTCCTATTGGGTGCTTTTGAGTACGGAGCACCGCCCCACGGTGGTATCGCCTTTGGCTTTGACCGTCTCAATGCCGTGATGAATGGCGCCAATTCGATTCGAGATTTTATAGCTTTTCCTAAAAACAACCAAGGACGCGACATGATGATTGATGCTCCGGACGGTATCAAAATGAAGCAATTGGAGGAATTGGGCATTCGAGTAGTGCTAGAATAAGCTCATTCGTATAATCGCTACTATCTTTGTCACGATGAAACACCTCCCCAACGCGCTCACCCTTGCTAATTTATTTTGTGGTTGCTGTGCTTTGCTCTCTATTTTTAACGGTCAGCCGGTGGTTGCTGCGTGGTTTACTGCGGCCTGCTTCTTTTTTGACTACTTGGATGGGATGGCAGCCAGGGCTTTGGGGGTGCAATCGCCCCTTGGCAAAGAACTTGATTCACTGGCCGATGTGGTCAGTTTTGGTGTAGTGCCTGGGGCAATGTTGTACCATTTGTTGAATGGTCAACCAGCCACTGGGGGTGTTTCGGGCGCCTCTTTTATCCATATTGAAGCGCTGCCGGCATTTGTACTGTCGGCTTTTTCAGCTTTTCGCTTGGCAAAATTCAACCTCGATACCCGCCAATCGAACTATTTCATTGGATTGACCACCCCTGCATGTACCGTGTTGGTGTTGGGCTTAACGCTGGCAGCCGAAAACGACCGATTTGGAATGGCTGAAATCATTAGAGAACCGTTGTTTTTATATGGGCTAATCGGACTTCTTTCGTGGCTTTTGACAAGCGAAATACCCATGTTTGGGATGAAAGTAAAGGGCTTTCACTGGAAAGAAAACCGTCTTAATCTGGCTTTCCTCGTGTTGTTTTTGGTTCTTATTTTCTTTTTGAAAGAGCTATCGCTTACGGCCATTATTGTTTGCTACATGGTATTGTCTATCGCAATGAAAGAAAAAATCATTGCTACATAGTGGTCTCAGTATAACTGCATCATCAAATTAACGATAAAAAATGGAATTCGTCGCAGAAATTGACATCATGCCCCACACTGAATTGTTGGATCCGCAAGGCAGTGCTGTGCTTCACAACATGAAATACCTGGATATCCATGGTGTGTTGAACGTCCGAATCGGGCGTCACGTTACCATGGTAGTGGAGGCTCAATCTGAAGAAGAGGCACGCGAAAAAGTAGAAGCAGCCTGCCAGAAATTATTGGCCAACCAGATCATGGAAAGTTACCATTATGTATTAATCGCCAAATAGTTGCGATAAAACCCTATCTCCCCTCACACCGGCATTATGCTATACATCGTCCCAACGCCCATCGGCAATCTTGAAGACATCACGTTGCGTGCCCTGCGCATTTTAAAAGAGGTGTCATTGGTGTTGGCAGAAGATACACGAACAAGCCGTCGTTTGCTGGATCACTATGGCATCAAGACCCCCTTGCGTGCTTTTCATGCGCACAACGAGCATGCTGTGGTGGAACGTGTGGTGGATGAGCTGGCGGCCGGTGCTACGTTGGCCCTTATATCTGATGCTGGCACGCCGGGTATCAGCGATCCGGGTTTTTTGTTGGCACGGGCATGTCACCGAAGGGGGGTGCGGGTTGAGTGTTTGCCGGGGCCTACGGCATTTGTGCCTGCTTTGGTGGCCAGTGGGTTGCCCTGTGACACTTTTCATTTTGAGGGTTTCTTGCCCCATAAAAAAGGACGCCAAACCCGTCTGAAATACCTTGCTGCCTTGCCGCATACCTTTGTACTGTACGAGTCGCCTTTTCGGTTGGTAAAATGCTTGGAAGAGTTGATCGTCGTGTGCGGGGCTGAAAGGCAGGCATGTGTCGCCCGAGAACTTTCCAAGCTCTACGAAGAGGTTAAAACAGCATCACTGGCAGAACTGCTGGACCATTTTACGAAAAAAGATGTCAAAGGCGAGATTGTGATGGTGGTGGCGCCACCTGAATAGGGTGGTGGTGTCCCTCTTTTTTTATCCCAGTACAGCGTTTTTGTGCGACGGTGTTTTTGATTGAAACAACTAGACGCGCCCTGTGTTATTTTTCCGAAAGTCCCCTTCTTTTTACCTCTTGTTGAACGAGTAGCAACTCGCGACCGGCATCTCCTGTGACGGATGTGTTTTCCTGTGCCCTTCGAATGAGGTAAGGAATCACTTCTTTTACCTGGCCGTAAGGCACATATTTTGCGACCCGAAACCCGGCATTGGCGAGGTTAAAAGTCAGGTTGTCACTCATACCGTACAGTTGGCTGAAGAGGGTATTGGGGTGGTCGTTTGGAATCCCCTTTTTCTTCATGAGATCCACTTGGAGCAGGGCGCTTTCAGCATTGTGCGTAGCATTGCAAACAGCGAGGGCATCGAGGTGGTCAAGGCAGAATCGGAGCGCGGTATTGTAATGGTCGTCGGTAGAATGTTTGTCGGGATTCATCAATGAATCAATACCTTGCTCATTTGCATGAATACCTTCTTTGAGCAAATACGCTCCTCGGACGAGTTTTGCACCCAGTTTGAAACCTGTTTCTTTTGCTCGATCAAAGCTGTCCAAGAGGAATTGCAGTCTGTCTTTTCGATACAATTGAAAGGTATTGTACACGACCACCTTTTTTTTATTGTATCGCTTCATCATCAGCCATACCAGGTGGTCAATGGCGTCTTGAATCCAGCTTTCTTCGGCATCGAAGAACACGGAAACGCCTTTATTAGCGGCATGGTAACAAATGGCATCTACGCGTTTGAGTGCATTTCGGTATTCAATGATTTCATCCCGCGTGAGTGTTTCAGCAGACTGGATTCGCTCCAAGAGACCGAATCGAGCCAGTCCGGTTATTTTAGTGCTGATGATGGGCACACTTTTCACCGATCGGGCAGCAAATTCAATCGCGCGGATATTCTCGTTCATGGTGTGGTTGAAGTCGAGTTCAGTCTCTTTTGCTTCAGCACCATAATCAAGGATGGTGAGCGTGTGGTATTGAGCCAATTTTTCGATGGAGGGTTGGCTATCGAGCAAGGTCGTGCCGCCCACGAATTGTTCAAAAATTGTCTTTCTAACGATGGTTTCTGCCAGTGGAATACCATTTTCAACAGCCCAGAGGGCAAGACTGGAACCATATTTTACCAGCCAAGGTTTGTTCATCATTAAGAAAAGCCATTCCGTTCTTTTCAGTTGTTTGTCAGAAAGGTGGGCGAATGCAATTTCAGTGTTCGAAAAATTCAAGGTGGTGGTCATGGTCAGGTTTGCCAGATTTCCCAAGCCGCTTCGGCTTGGAGGTGGAGCATTTCAAGGCCGTTTTGCACGAAACAGCCGTGCGCACTGGCTTGCCGCAAAAGTAGCGTTTCGGAGGGATTGTACACAAGATCAAAGACCAAAATACCGGGTTTCATTATTTCCAGCGGAATTGGAGGCATCTCATCCACGTTGGGAAAGGTGCCAAGCGGTGTACAGTTTATGATTAAACGCACTGGAAAGGGGTAGTTGGACAGTGAATGGTAGCCTATTTCATCTGTTTTTTGGGCGGTTCGGGATACGCACTGAAAAGGAATATTTTTTTTTCGCAATACGTAAGCCACTGCTTTGGATGCGCCTCCTGTTCCCAAAATATAGGCTTTAGTTTGTTGCCGGAGGCTCGGATGGAGGGTTAAAAGGCGCTCTAGGCATTGATCAAACCCGATAATATCGGTATTATAGCCGATAAGCTGCTGTTTAGCGGTTATTTTTATACAGTTGACGGCTCCGACGGCAAGCGCTGTTTCGTCAAGGCCGTTGAGAAATGGAACAATACTTTCTTTGTACGGGATGGTTACGTTCAGTCCTTTTAACCTTGGGTTTTGCATCAACAAGCCTGGTAATTCGGCCAAATCTTGTAGGGGGTATAGTTCGTAGTGGGCGTCAGAGATGCCGTCACGCAAAAATTTTTCCGAAAAAAAATTTTTGGAAAAAGAGTGGCCAATTGGCCAGCCGATGAGACCGAAGGAGCGCAAGTGTTGTGAATTGTGTGTGGCTGATTGAACGCAACACCGATGCCTCAGGCACTTGTGTTGCGTTCAATGGAGGTGAGAGATCGTTCAATCCACCAATTCCATTTCAATTTGCCGTTTTTGCATATCTACTGCGGCGATGCGAACTTTAAGCCGATCGCCCATTTTGAATTGTTTTTTATAGCGCTGCCCTATAGCTCGAAGTTTGCCTTCTTCTACAATATAAGTGTCGTCTAGGTATCTAAAATCAATCAGGCCTTCGGCTTTTGATTCGGGTAGTTCTACAAAAAATCCCCGTTCGATCATGCCACTGATAACCCCTTCGAAGGTTTCTCCGATACGATTTTTCAGAAATTCGGCTTGTTTGTATTTCACGCTTTCACGCTCGGCATCTGCGGCTTTTCGCTCTTGGTTGCTGATGTGTTTGCATTGTTCTTCCAGTTTAGATTTGTCCACACGATACGTTTTTCCATCTAAGTTTCGCTCCAGGATTCGGTGGGCGAGTACATCTGAGTAACGGCGGATGGGAGAAGTGAAGTGGCTGTAATGGGTAAATCCCAGTCCGTAGTGGCCAATGTTTTCAGTTGAATAAATAGCCTTTGCCATGGTTCTGATGGCCAGGGGTTCAAGCAGTTTCAAGCGCTCGTCTTTGCGAGCTGCCCGCATGAGTTCGTTGAAAGATTTTGCGATTTGTTGTGGCGTATCCACTTTCATGGGATGTCCGAGTTCGGTGGCAAATCGAGCAAAATCAGCGACTCTTGACATGTCGGGCAAGTCGTGAACCCGAAAGATAAATGGTATTTCTGCACCGGTTGGGCCAACGGGCTGCTGGGTACCGCGGGGTTGGGCTGGAGGCTGCATATACAGCGCTACCTCCTTGTTGGCCAGCAGCATAAAATCTTCTATGAGGAGATGAGCATCTTTGCGCTCCTTGACATACGCTTCCAAGGGTGTGCCGTCTTCTGCGAGGCGAAAGCGCACTTCATCTGTTTCAAAGCTGATAGCGCCATTTTTCTCCCGCTCTTTTCGCATTTTTTTTGCAATTCTGTCAAGGTTGGCCAATCCCCACGCGAGGTTTTCAAACCGTGAGTGTGCTTGCAATTCAGGGGAGGCTTTTTTCTCTAAGACTGTTTGAGCCTCTTCGTAAGCGAAGCGTTTATCGCTGTAGATCACGGTTTTGCCAAACCATCGTTTCACGAGTTTGTCTTTTTCATCAAAGGTAAAAACGGCGGAGAAGGTCAGTCTGTCTTGTAGGGGTACCAAGGAGCACAAGTTGTTTGAAATTTTTTCGGGCAACATGGGGTTACAGCGGTCTACGAGGTAAACCGAGGTACTTCTAGCAAATGCCTCTCGGTCGAGGACAGAGTCGGGTGTCAGGAAGTAGGTTACATCGGCGATGTGGATCCCTATTTCCAGGTGGCTATTTTCCAGTTGTTGGATGCTCAAGGCATCGTCAAAGTCCCGCGCATCTTCGGGGTCAATGGTAAAGGTGAGTACGTCGCGGAAATCGCGGCGGCGTTCAATTTCTTGGGGTGAGATGGTTTCTGGTATTCGGGCTGCCTCAGCTTCGGCTTCTTCGGAGTGTTGGAGTGGAAAGCCTTGGTTGATGAGGATTTTTTTCATTTCGAAGTCGTTCCCGGCTACTTTTCCAAGTACTTGTGTCACTTTTCCGATGGGAACCCGTCCTTTACCTTCTTGCCAATCGGCGATACCAATAACCACGGTATCGCCATCACGGGCTTCTTTGCAAGCGTCGAGGGGGACGAAAATATCTGTTTGAACATTGGGGTTGTCCGGAATAAACAGGGCGTACTTTCGGTTGATACGCAGGGTGCCCATAAACAATTCGTTGGCGCGCTTGAGTACCATCATCACCTCTCCTTCTGGTTTTCGGAGGGGTTGTCCGTGACGTCGGGGAGGGGTTGGGAATAACATCACCTGTACGGTATCACCATTCATGGCGCTGTTGAGGTATTTGGCGGACACATATACATCGGTGTCTAGCAATTCCGATACGATGTATGCGGCGCCTGATCGGGTCATGTCTACGCGTCCTTCCGCCATTTTTCGTGATTTTGAAGCGGGGTTTTTAAACGCTTCGACCCTGCTTCTTTCGGGGGATACTTTGGCTGGGCCGTGGGAGCGATGCTCTTCTTCCGGGGCGGAAGTAAGTTTTGTGAGTGCGATGCCAAATCGATTAAGGGAGAATTCAGCCACAGAACCAACTTCTACCAACTGACGCAGTGCGTGTTCCGCTGAGTCGTGGTTGTTTTCTACGCGGAGTTGCTCGGTGATTTGCAGTGGGGAGAACTGCTTTTTGGGATGGCCGAGTAAGAATTTCAGAATTTCAATTTGAAGCTGTTGAGCGGTCATTTTTTTGCCGCCGAACTTCTTTTTTTTGGTCATATTTTTTTGGGAAATAGCGTTGTTCAACGCAAAGTAACGATAAATTCGCGCATTTTCGCGATCATGCAGTGTTTTGTTTCCGTTGGATGGGATGTTTTCACCTTTTTTATTTGTTTTCCGGAGGGAAAAGTATTCCAGGAAGTAAAAAAAGCACTGCCACGCAAGCAGTTACAGAACACCAATTAAACGTAAACAGGTACGGTAAAGTTTCAAAAGGCAGTTCCTACCGTCAAAAAACACCCCGTTTGGCATGAAGTCAAACGGGGTGTTGAGAAAAACAATTGATGCAAAAAAACGGGAAAAAGTAGGTTAAGCGCGTGGTTCTTTTGAGATATTTTTGCTCAATTTACCATTACCGGCCTCCCGCCAGACTGCTTTTTTTGACTTTTTTGATTTGGGTGCCTTTTCGGCCATTTCAATGGCATTGGGCGCGCTGATGATACCACCACTCACACA
>JBIPOY010000506.1:0-2678 GCA_044378705.1 Saprospiraceae bacterium | reverse complement strand
GAAAATTTTTCAACTGCATATTCGTGGCATCTTATCCGATCAAAATCATCCGCATTTCTGATGGCTTCTAATATTTCCGTTTTTCGAACCGAAAGACAACCATAATCAGAAAAAAAAGCGTCCACACTGCCGCTGATGGGGGCCGTACTGTCTTTTAATACCACCTTTTTCCCCAATAGTTCAGGCATCGCACCATAAGGCGTACCAAAAATCGGACAACCAAAATACAAACTTTCAACAACGCCAAGACTAAATGGCTCCTCCCACAGTACCGGAAATATCATGCCCTTGGATGCGTTCAACAATGCATCACGACCATCCGGACTGAGTGCACCGTGAAAACGTGCAGACGGACTGAGGGGAATGCGCAGCCCCTGGCGAAAATGAACCCGAGAACCGCCTATTACATGAAGCCGGGTATCTACTTTCGACGCCAAATCAATGGCGCCACGAACATTCCGACCCCTTTTTGAGGCGTTTCCTAGAAAGTGAAACCACGATCGCCGAACGCCCAACTCCGGAGTAGCATAGGCCGAAAAATTTAGCCCGGGGTACACAAAGACCGACCCACCGTGCAGACGTGCATGGCTGTCCGATAAAAATACCGTGTTCTGATCAAATGTTCGCGCTTTCGTACTGTTGTCGTGCTGCGTGATCACGTAGGGTTTACTGATCTCTTGGCGTGGTTCCTCCTGAAAATGAACAATGTCCGCATCCATCGGAATCTGATCTTCCAATGGCTTTTTTTCGTGGCAAATGAGCACCTGCGCAAAATCACAGACAGAGCCTTTGCGTACCAAAAAACAAACCTCGTGGCCCAGACGGACCAACGCTCGGCCAAGCTCCCACACGATACGCTCTTTGTCGTCGTCGTAGGGAGATACCGGCATTTTACTGTCACAAACCAAGATTATTTTCATGAAAACAAGCGCGGTCGAACAAAGCAACCCGTAGCTGTTGCAAAAGTGGAGATTCCCCACTACCCATCCAAAGACATCGCGTAAAATTTGATGAACTTTGCACCTCAACACCACTTTTTTTTGATCCATACCCATAAACACAATGACTTACCCGGAAACACTCGACTATTTGTACGCACAATTACCCATGTTTCACCGCATTGGCCCGGCTGCCTTTAAAAAAGACCTCACCAACACAATCGCATTGACCAATCACCTCGGCAAACCACATACCCTTTTCCCTTCCATCCACGTTGCCGGAACCAATGGAAAAGGATCCGTCAGCCATCTGCTCGCAGCCATCTGCCAAGCAGCAGGACTGAAAACAGGCCTCTATATAAGCCCGCACTACCGAGATTTTCGCGAACGTATCAAAGTGAATGGCTCCTACATACCACGAAAAAACGTCGTAGATTTTGTAGCAATAAACCGACAGAAAATCGAGGAAATTCAACCCTCTTTTTTTGAACTGTGCGTGGCCATGGCATTTGATCACTTCGCCCGTGAAAAAGTGGACATCGCCATCGTGGAAGTAGGACTCGGCGGGCGGCTGGACAGCACCAATATCATCACGCCAAAGCTGAGCGTGATTACCAACATCAGTTACGACCACCAAAATATGCTCGGCGACACCTTAACGCTGATTGCAGGAGAAAAAGCAGGTATTATTAAGCCCGGTATCCCCATCGTCGTCGGAGAAAGCCATCCCGAAACAACCCCCGTGTTTTTGTTAAAAGCCGCATCGGAGCGCGCGCCTATTGTATTTGCCGATGCCTCACTGGAAGTGGTGGAACTTCCTGCTGACAACCCATTGACCCCAGTCAGCCTTTTCAATGTCTTCCGACAAGGCAACCTTTGGCTGGAAAACCTCGAATTGGAAGCCGCCGGCCCTTTTCAACAAAAGAATTTAGTTACCGTGCTGAAAGCATGGGAATTGTTGCAGGAACAAATGCCTGCACTGGATGAAATGGCACTCCGAAATGGATTGAAACAGCTGAAAAAACGTACCCGTTTCATGGGGCGCTGGCAGATCATTGGACAAAACCCCACCATCCTATGTGACAGCGCTCACAATGAGGCCGGCCTACGTGTCGCTTTTGAAAAAATAAAGTCCCTGCATTATAGCAAAATTCACCTGGTGACAGGTTTTGTAAACGACAAGTCCGTAGAAGGCGTACTAGGCCTTTTTCCTACCACAGCACGCTATTATTTCGCCAAAGCAAATATCCCAAGAGGCCTTGATGCTCTTGCCCTACAAGAAAAAGCGCTTGCTTTTGGTTTAATGGGACGGGCCTATACTTCGGTACCCAATGCCCTCAAGGCCGCGCGTCGCGCTGCCGCTCCAGATGATCTGATCGTTGTAATCGGTAGTATTTTTGTGGTCGCCGAAGTCATTTAATATTATCGTATCGTGCGTACAAGTTTTTGTTCCGAGGAGAAACCCGAAATGCCGCATGGATTGTGGAGCCCGCACACGTGTTACCTACCACACGCTCAAAAAAAACGCTGTCATCCTGAGCCCTGACATTATGCCCTTGGGCCAAGAGGAAAGTGTTCCTTGATTACGCATGGCCTTTTGCACGACGTAAAACCTCGGCTAGTTCCTTCTCCCTTTTTATCCCCGCTTGGTTTTGTGCTGGCGTTTAGGGTTGTTCGCGTGGGATAAAAAGGGCTCAGGATGATAGCGTTTTTTTTGGTGCTTTGAGAATGGAGAGGTGG
>JBIPOY010000505.1:0-2681 GCA_044378705.1 Saprospiraceae bacterium | reverse complement strand
CAAAGGTATAGAATACAGGAAATAATATCTTCAGTTTTTAGCAACTACTTAGGGGTTGTGCCTGAGACAAAAAGCGGCCGTTTTTTGCCGGACGGCGCGCCACCCATGTAAATACCGTTTTAAGTGGATATTTTATGGTGGGCGGGATCGAAAATGCCGGGGGATGCACAAAAAAAGGGGGCATCGGCGTTTGCCGGTGCCCCCTTCAAAGGAAAAGGAACTGTTATTCGAGTTTAAAACGGACTGGCAGGGTATAGCGTACCTTTACGGCGTGTCCGTTGGCTTCACCGGGCGACCATTTAGGCATGGCCTTGACGACCCGGACGGCTTCTTTGCCGCATCCTCCGCCAATTTCGCGCAGGATTTGCACATCGCTCACGGATCCGTCTTTGTTTACCACGAAAGTGAGTGGCACCACGCCGGAGATATTGTTTTCTTTAGCCAGAGCAGGGTATTCAATGTTCTTTTGCAGGAACTTAAACAACTCTGCTTCACCGCCGGGGAAACTGGGCGGTTTTTGGATGTCAAACGATTCGAAAATCTTGTCTTCCACCACTTTTTCTTCAATCGCCTGAAGTTCGGAAGGGTTCTCATCGATGGTAGGAGCTGCTTCATCGTTTCCTTTTTTATCTTCGGTACCGATGTCTTCCTTTTTTTCAATGAGTTCCTCCACAGCTTTTTGCTCCTCCTCTTGCACTTCCTCGTCTTTTTTGATGACGGGCGGTACAAATTTCACCGTTGAGCGCGTGGGCGGGGGCGGTGTTGGCGGTGGTGGCGGCGGCGGTGGCGGCGGGTTATTGGGGTCAATATCCGGTGGAGGGCCGAGTTCGGCGATCACTTCAACCGGTTTGTCCTTCGGGATAAGCCCTCTTACTGCGCTCATAATGTACGGGAGCGCGAAGAAGAGAAAAATCAGTACCAAACCAATACCCAAAGCACGTCCCAAAAATTTGGGATACGAGCGGCGCAAAAAGTACGCTCCGTATGCTTTGTTGCGGTCGGCAAAGATGATGTCTAGCATATCCCCCTTGAAGGCATTACCTTTTTCTTCTGCCATTGCTAGAATTTTTTTGTTGTTAAAACGATTCAATTGATGGGTGCTCTTATTTCGTGGCGGCGTCAACCTGTTCATCAACACTGAATTTCAGGCCTACGGCAGGGTTTTTGATGAAAGCCTCCTCCAGGGGTGAAACATCGAGTATGACGTAATAGCGCACCTTACAGATGGCCATTTCGTCGAGTGCGTCCACGAGGTTTTTGTACCGAGCCGTTTTCATAGGTTTGATGATCACATTGATATAAGAGCCCTGAAGGTCTTCTTCCACCCCTTCTTTGTTCTTCTTTTTGTAATCATCCAAGCCAAATTGCTCTTTCACTTTGTCCATCTTTTTCAAGATAACATTGCGAACACCTTCTGCGGAATAGTCCGTTGAGTCGAGTTTTGCATCGGTAATACCTTCATACCAGTAAACTTTATCTTCGGCACCCAGCAGCAATGTGAGTACTTTTGATTCTTTAACGGGTTCGATATCTTCTTTTTTGATATCTTTTTCCGGCATCACCAAAGCGAGAATTTGCGGTTTTGCAAGCGTTGTTGTGAGCATGAAGAAGGTGATGAGTAGGAATCCCAAGTCCACCATCGGCGTAAAGTCGATTCGCGTGGACATTTTCTTGGACCTGACCTTTCCACCTTTCTTACCGCCACCACTGTCTTGTGCTATTTCAGCCATGTCGCTGTTGCTTTTATTGTGATAAAAATGAGTAGCGCGGAAGCATCGTGTACTTTGCTTTCAGCGCCAAATTTCCGACGCTATTTGTTTTCTTCTTTTTTGGCGCCTTCCATACTGGTGATCAGGTTGAATTTATTGACGTTGATATCCGTCAATGTATTGATCACACTCTGAACGGCAGGATAAGGCGTATCCTTGTCAGCCTTGACGACGATCACGTATTCTTCCTTCACCTTGCCTTCGTTTTTCATACGAAATTGTGCCAGGCGGGCGTTGTGTACCCAGTCGGCCAATTCGCTTTGGTTGATATCGGCCGTATCCACTGGAATGCCTTCTGTTGGGAATTTGGCACGTTCAGCAGGATCGGTATCGATATATTGTTTGAGTCGGTTGCGAGGGACTCCGAAGCTGCCAAGGTTGGCGAACACCAATTTTTCCTTGTCATTCAACCCCAGTTGAAAGCGGCTGTTGATATCGTCAATGAGGCTCATACGGGTATGAGACCCGGCCATATCGAGGAATATTTTTCCGTCTTTTCCCACCAGGATGGTCAAGGTGCCGGCGTCAGGCAATTTGGTCTCAGAGATAGACGAGGGTGTATCCACGATCACTGTTTCCTGAGGCTTTGCCTTTGCGGTCAGCATAAAAAAGGTCAGCAGCAGGAAGGCCACGTCGCACATGGCGGTCATGTCAATGGTGGGCGCACTCCGTTTCGGTTTATGCTTAGGCATATCGAGTTAAATTATGAGTGTTAGCACTAAAATTAGTGACCCTTGGACGCAAATGTTTGTGTCAGGCTATATCCGGCTTCGTCAATGCGGTATGTCATTGCGTCAATACGGCTGGTGAAGAAGTTGTAAAAAATAATCGCCAGTGCGGAGGTTCCGATACCGAGGGCGGTGTTGATCAGGGCTTCAGAGATACCAGTAGCCAAAGCCGTGGAGTCAGGAG
>JBIPOY010000138.1:0-7942 GCA_044378705.1 Saprospiraceae bacterium | reverse complement strand
GTAGGAAAGGCTTCTGCGAGTACACTCCTACCTTGTATGCGTGTCATTTCAAGTTGGTACATGAGGAGTCGGTGCTCCGTGGTGGTTTCAGTAGCCAGGGGAAGAGACTGCCAGCGGAGTGAATCTCCGGCTGGGGTTCCTACTTCTTCCATCAAGGCGAGGGGGTCTTCGTACGGTAATCCGCAGAGGAACTGTAGTGTTTGTCTGAGGCTACTGATGGCGGTTAGTAGGTTTTGTCGTTGTGTTTCGAGGTTGGTGCGTGCCACTCGGATACGTTTTACGTCGGTTGGAATAGCGTATCCGTTGGCCAATTGCAACTCTGCCATACCTTGGAGTGCCTCTAGTTTGCCGACGTTTGCTTTTACGCCCCGCAGTAGTTGTTCCATTTGTAGGGTTTGGTAAAACACCGTTGCGGTGTTGAAGATTACATCTTCATTAGATTTTTCCAGCAACATATCGCTGATACCGCGGGTGACGTCGAGTGCAGGGATGCTTCGGCGAGCCGATTCGTTGAGGAGTGGCTGCTCCATGGTGATGGTACCCGACAATTGCCAGGGTCTGCCAAATTGTGCTGAAACGAATGTGCCGTCTCCCATGCCGAACAGAGCGCCGGGCAGCAACTGGGTAGGCAAAAGCGGATACCAGTCTAAATTAACGCCGGCATTCACATCCGGCAGTACTGCGCTGCGCGCTTCTTTGAATTTGCGCTCCAGCAACTGGCGGTCAAGTTTATTTTTGCGTACTTGTGCGTTGTTGGCCAGCGCCAATTGTAGGCCCTCTTCCAAGTTTATTGCGCGTATGGCGGACTGAGCGGCAACAATATTTGTGAGGAAAATTAGGACAAGAATTAAGGTAGCCTGACATTTCATTTTGCAAAGATAAAAGACCAAAGCGAAAAAACGCTAGAGATCAATTAACTTTGCCAAGTTGAGTTATTCACCATTTAAACAACGCATCAGAATGTTTCGCAGCAAAATTGCCGGCATCGGCTACTACGTCCCGGAGCGCATTGTCACGAATGACGATTTGTCCCAAGTTATGGATACTACAGATGCGTGGATTCAGGAGCGCACCGGTATTCAGGAGCGTCGTTATGGGAAAAAGCATGCGGAGACGACCACATCTATGGGCGCTGCTGCTGCGCGCATCGCCTGTGATCGTGCCGGTATCCGTCCTGAAGACATTGATTTTATTGTGTTTGCGACGCTCAGCCCCGACTACTACTTTCCAGGTTGTGGGGTGTTGTTGCAGCGCGAGTTGGGTATTACCCGTCACGAGGCGGGTGCCTTGGATGTGCGGAATCAGTGCAGTGGTTTTTTGTACGGTCTCAGCATTGCTGATCAGTTTGTAAAGACAGGCATGTACAAAAATGTGCTCGTGGTGGGCTCTGAAATGCACTCTATGGGCCTGGATTTCAGCACCCGCGGACGAAATGTGACCGTTATTTTTGGTGACGGAGCCGGTGCTGCGGTTCTTCAGCGTTCTGAAGACACCTCACGTGGTATTCTTACCACGAAGTTACATTCAGACGGCACCTACGCCGAAAAACTGGCCTTTATCAATCCGGGCGCACACGGGGGCTACCACGCAATGAAAGCGGGGGAGGTGGTGGATTACGGTTATCCAACGGCAGATACCTACGGTGAGATATTTATCACCCCTAAAATGATCGAAGATGGGTTGATATTTCCGAATATGGAGGGGCAATTTGTCTTTAAACTGGCCATTCAGAAATTTCCGGAAGTGATTCAGGAGGCGTTGAGAGAAGTGGGGCTTCAAACGTCGGATATTTCGATGTTGATTCCGCACCAAGCCAACTTGCGGATCAGCCAGATGGTGCAGCGTCTTTTGGGCTTGCGCGATGATCAGGTGTGGAACAACATCCAAAAATACGGGAATACCACGGCGGCATCTGTGCCGATTGCGTTGTGCGAAGCTTGGGAAGCGGGCAAAATAAAAGAAGGCGATCTGGTTTGTCTGGCGGCATTTGGCAGCGGTTTTACTTGGGCAAGTGCTCTGATACGTTGGTAGGGTGTGGGAGAAATAGGACGTGAGCCGGCTTAGGGCTTGTTCGGGTTTCCGAACAAGCCCTAAGCCAGTAACTATTTACACCAATTGTGAACGGTGGGTTTTACCACCATAAAAACAGTAATAATGTCTGCTGAACTCAAACGTACCCTTACCCTTTATGGTCTTACGATGATTGCCATTGGCAGTACCATTGGCAGTGGAATATTCCGTACGCCCGGTAAAATTGCCCTAGAGGTTCACTTACCTGAATATGTGGTTATGTTGTGGGTATTGGGCGGCATAGTAGCGCTGGCGGGTGCGTTAACTTTTTCTGAGATGGGGAGTATGTTTCCGGGTGCTGGAGGACTTTATGTATATCTTCGGGAGGCCTACGGGGATGGGATGGGTTTTTTATACGGGTGGTTCATTCTGTTTATCAGTACCTCTGGCAGTATAGCGGCGCTGGCGGTGGTGTGTTCTGAGCATTTGCTTTATTTGTATGGAGGGGAAGATTCCGCATCGTTGGGTATGCCGTTGGCGGCAGGTCTTATTGTCTTTCTAAGCATCGTCAATCTGTTTGGCGTAAAAATTGGGGAGTGGATAGCCAATGTTTTTACGGGAGCAAAGTTGTTGGGGTTGGTGTTAATCATAGGCGCGGGCTGGTTTTTCGCGGATCCACAGGTACAAGTGACGAATATGACGAGTGACTTTTCCCGGACGGCGCCGTCGAATGTTGCCAGTGCGTTTGCGCTTGCATTTATCGGGGTATTGTGGAGTTATGGGGGTTGGCAACACGTTTCTTATATGGCTGGAGAGGCCAAGAATCCTCAGCGCACGGTGCCTAGGGCCATGATGCTCGGAGCGGCCATTGTTACCATTGTGTACGTGATGGCCAATCTTGCCTACATGCGTTTGTTGCCCATTGAGCATATCGCACATTCCAAAACGGTGGCAGCAGACGCCATGAACACGGTATTTCCATCCGGCGGCACCTTGATGGCGTTTCTGATAGCCCTCAGCACCTTTGGCACCACGGGTATCTATTGTATGACGGCGCCGCGGATGTATTACGCGATGGCAAAAGATGGTATCTTCTTTCCAAAATTGGCGGAAGTGCATCCCAAATGGCGTACCCCTGTTTGGGCAATACTCACACAAAGCACGTGGGCGTTGTTTCTGCTGGGATTTTGGGGTACATTCGAAGATCTTATTGAATACGTTACATTTATGGACTGGCTGGGTTTGATGTTGGTGGGAACTACGATTTTTGTTTTTCGCAAAAAAAGGCC
This sequence comes from Saprospiraceae bacterium, assembly GCA_044378705.1. Classification (GTDB taxonomy): domain Bacteria; phylum Bacteroidota; class Bacteroidia; order Chitinophagales; family Saprospiraceae; genus M3007. Next base: position 4,643 of record JBIPOY010000138.1, on the reverse strand, counting down.
CAATGCAGCGCGCAGTTACCGTGTCATAGGATATCCGTTTACGCCCATTGTTTTCATCGCTATTTGCGCTTGGTTTGTAGGGTTTACGGTGGTAGGGAGTTGGGAAAAAGCTATAGCAGGTTTTTTTGTGGTGGCCGTGGGGTGGCTAGCCTATCAATTTTATTTTAAGAAAACGACGTAGGGGGTAAGCGGCCTGTCCGAAAAAGGCCCATTTTTGTCTCAGATTTGATCTTATAACCTGTTCCCTTGGGGAAACGAAGGGTTAGGTTGGGTGCAATGAATGCCCAACAATGCCTATTTCCTTTCAAAAGACAGGGCTTACATCGCATCATAATACGATATTGCTGCATCTTTGTGTCTTCATTGAACAAGTCAACGGTTATAAAGTCATATCAACATTGTTATTCCATGAACAAAACATTTTTTATGAGTGCTTTTGCGGCCATTTTACTCACATCTTGTGCTGTAAAGCCAACGGTAAGTTTTACAATTCCTACTCAGAAATTGGTGGCGCCGGTGGAAGTTTCGTTTGCCAATACCTCTAAATTTAAAGCAGATACCTACAGTTGGGATTTTGGCGATGGCAGCACTTCTACAGAGGCCAACCCCACACATCGCTACACACAATCCGGCAATCATGCCGTCGTACTCAAAGCCACAAAAGGCTCCAAAACAGTCATTACCAAACAAATGATTCAAGTAACTGCACCCGAGCGTTGCCTCGTGGAAATCGAAACGGACTTCGGAACCATGACCGCCGAGTTTTACAATGCGACGCCTAAACACCGCGATAATTTCATCAAATTGGCGGAAGAGGGTTATTTTGACGATCTCCTGTTTCACCGTGTGATCAATGGTTTTATGATCCAAGGCGGTGACCCTGATTCGCGCAATGCTCCCCCCGGGAAATCTTTGGGCATGGGAGGCCCTAGCTATCAAATTCCTGCTGAAATCGTAGATACCCTATGCCACCTGAAAGGTTCTATATGTGCTGCTCGCACCGGTAATCCTGAAAAAAAATCTTCCGGATCACAGTTTTACATCGTTCAGGGCAACCCCGTTGATGAGGTAATGCTCAATCAAGTGGAATCTATGCGCCGTTTTCACTACACGCCGGAGCAACGCGCTTCCTATCTCACACTGGGTGGTACCCCTCAACTGGACCAAGAGTACACGGTTTTTGGTCGTGTCATCAAAGGGATGGAGGTCATTGATAAAATCGCCGCGACGGAAACGGGCCCCGGCGATCGCCCAAAGAAAGATGTGAAGATGAAAGTGGTGGTGATTAAATAATACGTCGGCCCGAGTGACATTTTTGGTACCGCAGCACTCCGTTTCATGGGTGCTGCGGTACGTTAATTACTGCTTGGGACAATCTCAGGCTTGCATTCCAAAGCGTGAAATTCATTCCAAGTAGTATGAAAGTATTTCGACTTCTGTTTGCCTTTTTGCCTGCTTTTGCTGTGGCCCAGGGGAATTTTGTTTCCTCCAATTTACCCATTGTTCTCATCCATACGAACGGACAAGAGATACCATTGGAACCCAAAATAACGGCACAAATGCAGGTGCTGTACCATGGTCCCAATGTGCGCAATTACCTCACCGATCAGCCTACCGACTACAATGGTCTGGTTGGTATTGAGCGCCGTGGTAGTGCTTCTGATTTTTTTTCTGAAAAAAAACCGTACGCCATTGAGTTGCGCGACACCGATGGCAACGATACCGATTTCCCTCTGTTGGGCATGCCGGAGGAATCAGACTGGGCCTTTCTTGCGCCCTACAACGATAAAAGCTTGGTACGAGATGCGCTCATACTCGAATTGGCGCGCCGCATTATGCCCTGGGCGCCGCGCACACGATTCGTTGAAATGATGCTCAACGGCAAGTATGAAGGCATCTACCTCGCAGCGGAAAAGATTAAGCGTGGTAAAGACCGTGTGGACATCAGCAAACTGAAGCCCACCGACCTCGCCGGCGATTCTCTTACCGGGGGGTACATCCTTAAAATTGATAAAACAACAGGCGCCGCGTCAGCTCAGTGGCAGTCGCCTTACCCACCGTATGTAGGTGCCTGGCAGCGCACACTGTGGCAGGTACACTACCCCAAGTTGGAGGATATTCAGCCCAAACAGGTTCAGTATATCAGTTCGTGGATCAACAATTTTGAGGCGGTGATGAATACCCCTCAGTTTGCAGATACCATTACAGGGTACCCTAAGTACCTAGATGTTGGTTCATTTGTAGATCTAACCCTCCTCAATGAACTTGCGAAAAACGTGGATAGCTATCGTATCAGTACCTTTTTTTGGAAAGATCGGGATGATAAAGATCCGCGCCTCCATGCCGGGCCTGTCTGGGATTTCAACATATCGCTCGGCAATGCCAACTATTGTGGGGGCGAGAGTACCGGTGGATGGGCGATTGATTTCAACAATGTTTGTCCGGGAGACGGCTGGGTCAATGCTTTTTGGTGGCCTAAAATGTGGCAAGACCAACAGTATCGCCGCCATCTGAAAGAACGCTGGGCGGCGTTGCGCTCCCATCAATTGAGTGATGAGGCCGTATTGCACGTGTTGGATTCGCTTACTTTTCTGCTTCAGGAGAGCCAATCCCGCAATTTTCAGCGGTGGCCGGTGCTATATGAATACCTTTGGCCCAATGCCTACTGTTGCGGTAACTATGACGGCCATGTTGGCTACCTCCGAACGTGGATTCTTTCCAGGATGAAATGGATGGATGCTGTTGCAAAAACACTTTATGTTGGGGAGTACGTAGAAAAAGACCGGTTTGTTACCACCGTAACGCCCAATCCTTCTACCGATGTGATCCATTTTAATATGTATCTTCGTCATTCAGATCTCGTGCAGGTGCGTATTTTCACCGCGATGGGTCAATATATAACCACCTTGGAGTACAACCCTGAGCTCAATGGTAAAAATCAGTTGACCTGGACCAATACGTTGCGTCCGGGCGTGTACTTTTACGAGGTGCAGATCAACAACAAACGAGCGTCAAGCGGCCGTTTTGTGGTGGATCGGTTGTAATCTTCCTGCGGGATGATTCTACCTGATTGTACAGCGGTCTTAATTTTCTTTCCAAATACAGCGCCTCGAAACGAACTTCGATGACTTTAGAGTTGCGTAGCTATTTTTTTTCAGTCACCTACGGCTTTGAACCGTATCAAACTGTTGTTATGTCTAAACACGGAAAAGCACTTGTCGCCATGTCAGGCGGTATTGACAGCACCATCACAGCCGTATTGCTCCACGAGGAGGGTTGGGAGGTGGTGGGCGTCACCATGAAAACTTGGGATTATGCCACATCGGGCGGCTCCAAAAAAGAGACGGGATGTTGTTCGCTTGATTCCATTAATGATGCCCGCGCAGTGGCTGTTCATTTGGGTTTTCACCATTTTATCGTTGATATTCGCGAGGAATTTGGTGATTATGTGATTGATAATTTTGTGGATGAATATATGGCTGGCCGCACGCCCAATCCCTGTGTATTGTGCAATACCCACATCAAGTGGAAGTCCCTGTTGCGGCGGGCAGATATGCTGGATTGCCAATTCATTGCGACGGGCCATTATGGTATCATCAACGAATTGGAAGGCCGCAAGTATGTCAGTCGCGCCAAAGATCAACAAAAAGACCAAAGCTACGTTTTGTGGGGGTTGAGCCAAGAATGTCTGCAACGCACCCGGATGCCGTTGGGTGTTTTTACCAAGCCTGAAGTGCGCGCCATGGCTGCAGAACGCGGCTGGGATGAACTCAGCAAGAAGGCCGAGAGTTTCGAAATATGTTTTGTGCCCGACAATGATTACCGTGGTTTTCTCCGCCGCCGCATTGACGGATTGGATGAACAGGTTGCCGGTGGTCTTTTTGTGGATGCTTCCGGCAAGGTGTTGGGTAAGCATGAAGGTTATCCTTTTTATACTGTTGGACAGCGCAAAGGGTTGGGGATTGCATTGGGTGAGCCCATGTTTGTCACCGAGATCCAACCGGAAACCAACACCGTGGTACTGGGTCGTGAAGCCGAGCTCATCCGAAACCAGATGATGGTGGGCAAGGTAAATGTGATGAAATACGATCAATTGCCGGAAAATGGCCTAGAAACGGTGACCAAAGTGCGTTATCGAGATGCCGGAACGATGAGTACCCTCCTTCCGGTGGGCAACCAAATAGAAGTGGTTTTTCATGCCAATGTAAAAGGCATTGCTCCCGGCCAAAGTGCTGTTTTTTATGAAGGGGACGACGTGGTAGGTGGCGGGATTATTCAGGGTAGTAGCCCGTTTGAGGTATTGAATAATTGATGTCTTTCCGGGATATCTGTCCTTTTTTGTTTCATCCGCACCCTTTGGCCGGAAAACAGTTTCTACCCTTGTGTTTCTAAATTTTTTCTGCTTCGTACATGCCTGATCGCCAAGATATTCGCTCCTTATCGCTTTCCGAAATTGAAACGCTTTTTTCCGCTTGGGGGGAGCCTCGCTTTCGGGCCAAACAACTGTATGAATGGTTGTGGAGTAAGTGTGCCACGGATTTTGAATCCATGAGTAATTTGTCAAAAGAGCTCCGGGCAAAGTTGAAAGAGCAGTTTGCGTTCAATACCCTTTTTGAAGATAAAACCCAGCACAGCGGAGATGG
>JBIPOY010000137.1:0-7945 GCA_044378705.1 Saprospiraceae bacterium | reverse complement strand
TGCCGCAAATGGTGTCCTTTTTCAACGGCATGGGCGGCGCCTGTGCCGCCATTATTTCTATCGTCGAATTCCACAGCCACCCCAATGGCGCTCCCGGATACATCCTGGTCGTATTTCTAGGATTGGTAATCGGGGCGGTGTCATTCAGCGGCAGTGTGGTCGCTTACGGCAAATTGGATGAAAAAATCAAAGACTTCTCGGCCAAATGGTTGACCTATTTCAACCTCCTGCTGCTGTTGCTCATCTTTACCGTGGTCGGCATTGCCGTATTGGCGCCGGAAATGTTGGGCAGTTCGGTGCTCTGGCTGTTGCTGGCCTTGTCGGTATTGTACGGCGTGCTCTTCGTGATGCCCATTGGCGGCGCCGATATGCCCGTCGTTATTTCACTGCTCAACTCTTTCACCGGTATGGCCGCAGCCTTCGGCGGCTTCCTCTACAACAACCCTGTCATGCTCACCGGGGGTATCTTGGTGGGTTCCGCCGGTACCATCCTGACCGTTTTGATGTGTAAAGCCATGAATCGTTCCCTGTTGAACGTCATCATTGGATCCTTCGGCGGCAACAGTGCCACCAGCAAGGGCATCTCCGGGGATCAGGTGGTCAAAGAAATCAGCGTCACTGATACCGCCATTCTGTGCGCTTACGCTTCCAAAGTGACCATCGTGCCGGGTTATGGCCTCGCCGTGGCCCAAGCACAGCATATCTGCCACGATCTGGAGAAAAAACTCGAGGAAAAAGGCGTAGAAGTTACCTTCGCCATCCACCCGGTGGCTGGTCGTATGCCCGGTCACATGAACGTTCTACTCGCAGAAGCCGATGTCCCCTACCCTAAAATGGTAGAAATGGAAGATGCTAACCCTCAAATGAACAGCACCGATGTCGTCATCGTCGTTGGCGCCAATGACGTCGTAAACCCTGCCGCAGAAAACGACCCGGGCAGCCCCATCTACGGAATGCCCGTCCTCAAAGTCTGGGACGCGAAAAATGTCATCGTCATGAAACGCAGCATGCGCGCCGGATATGCCGGTATTGAAAACGAACTGTTCTTCCACCCAAAAACAAAAATGCTCTTCGGCGATGCCAAAGAAATGCTCGGAAAACTGGTCGCCGAAATAAAAGATCTCTAAGGTCAAAAAAAATCACACCACAAATTTTCCGACGTCAGAGACCGTCAATATTCCCTTTTCGCAACAATCCGCTTCCATTTGGCCCTATTTCCGCCAAACCAAGCAACAATTAGGACAGGGGCAGCTTTTGAAAAAAATCTGCCCCTGTATCTTTTTTTCGGATCCGGGCCACACTGGGTGGGCATATCGCGTTTTGAAGTTCGTTTGAAACCTTTTCGATACATTTTACCTAAAAATCGTACTTTTGCACCCTATGAGAAAAACGACCGTCTGGCTCCTCTTTTCCCTCGCTTTGTTTTTGGCTCCCGCTTGCAAAAGCGCTTACGAGAAAACACGCACCAGCGGTGACGCTGAGTTGATCCTGTCAAAAGCTTTTGACTACTACGAAAAAAAACAATACCAACGGTCTCTTACGCTCTTTGACTTGGTGCTCAACACGTTGCGCGGCGACGCAAGGGCCGAAAAAGCATACTATCAATACGCTTACTGCCACTACAACACCCAACAATACCTGCTGGCTGCCTATTATTTCAAAACCTTTTCCAACACTTTTACCAATTCTGCGTTGAGAGAAGAAACCGCCTTCATGTCGGCTTACGCCAACTACCAACTGTCGCCCATCTACCGACTCGACCAAGGCAGTACCCAAACCTCCATCGAAGAGTTTCAACTGTTTGTTAACCTTTTCCCAAAGTCAACCCGCGTAGAACAATGCAACAAACTCATCGACGAACTCCGACGTAAACTCGAAGAAAAAGCGTTCGGTGAAGGCCAATTGTACTTCGATCTTCGGCAATATCAGTCCGCCGTCATCTCGTTTGACAATCTCCTGCGCGATTACCCCGAAAGCCCAGACGTGGAAAGGGTCCGTTACCTCATCGCCAAATCCAGCTTCCTCTTGAGTGAAAATTCTATCATTGAAAAGAAAGTGGACCGTTACAACGAAACCGCCAACCGGTGCCAAGACTTCTTAGAAAAATACCCAAAGGGTAAATATTCCAAAGAAATCAAACAATTGAAAAAAGATGCCGAACAGGCCCGAAAACAGGTCAAAACAAAATTGAAAGCCTAAATAATTACCCTTATTACAGGTTTCATAAACATACAATTTCAACCATTATGAGCGATATCAAAACCAAAGCACAGGGCCTCGACGCCAATATTCAACCCCGTGACGTGCTGGAACTGGTGGCAAAAACAGGCAATATCTACGAAAGTATTGCCATCGTCAGCAAACGAGCACGCCAAATTTCCAGTGACTTGAAGTGGGAAATCCAACGTAAACTCGAAGAGTTCGCGGTAAACTCCGACACCATCGAAGAGGTGCAGGAAAACAAAGAGCAAATCGAAATCTCCAAATTCTACGAAAGACTCCCCAATACCGCCATCATCGCTGCCAACGAATTCCTGAACAACGAAATTCAATGGCGATTTGTGGACGACAAAGAACAAGCCTAACTTTTTGCATCACCATCTGGGGAAATCTGTTTCCCATGGCACTGAATGTCCGCCCCAGTACCCTTGGCGTCGGGCTGCCATTCAGTGCCATCACTCCCCCTGTATTATTCAATGATGAGGGTCATTCTCGGCATTTCCGGCTCTATTGCAGCCTATAAAACAGCGCATCTTACCCGCCTGCTGATCAAAAAAAATGCAGAAGTTCAGGTTCTAATGACCGCTTCAGCCACCGATTTTATTGCCCCACTCACCCTCGCGACCCTCTCCAAACGCCCCGTTTTCTCAGACGTCCATTCCGATGCAGGTTGGAACAACCACGTCGAACTGGGCCTCTGGGCCGATGCCATGATCATCGCCCCGGCCACCGCCAATACCCTCGCAAAATTGGCCAACGGACTCTGCGACAATATTCTCAGCGCCGTCTTCCTGTCCGCCAGATGCCCCGTTTTTGTCGCTCCAGCCATGGACGTAGATATGTGGCACCACCCCGCAACACAAGCAAACCTTCAGCGACTGCGTGATTTCGGCGTGCACATCATCCCCGTAGAACACGGCGAACTCGCCAGCGGTCTCGTGGGGGAAGGCAGAATGGCCGAACCCGAACACATCGTCCATTTCCTCGAAAAGACCACCCTGACCACCTCAACAGGGGCTCTCATCGGCAAAAAAGCCCTCGTCACCGCAGGCCCTACCTTCGAACCCCTCGACCCCGTTCGGTTCCTCGGCAACCACTCCACCGGAAAAATGGGCGTCGCCATCGCTGAAGTGCTCGCCAGCCACGGCGCAGACGTCACACTCGTCTTGGGCCCCGGCGCCGTCAAACCCAACAACCCAAACATCCGCGTCGTACCCATCACCACCGCACAAGATATGTTCGAAGCCTGTACCCATGCTTTCCCCTCTTCCAACATCACGGTGCTCGCCGCCGCAGTCGCCGACTACAAACCAACCTCTTTCTCCGAAAAGAAAATTAAAAAAAATTCAGACATCTTCTCCCTCGAACTGTCGAAAACCGTAGACATCGCCGCCGCCCTGGGCAAAAACAAAGCACCACACCAAACGCTCGTCGGTTTTGCACTCGAAACGGAAAATGGAGTGCAAAACGCACAGCTGAAACTCGAAAAAAAGAACCTAGATTTTATTGTACTCAATTCCATGCAAGATCAAGGCGCCGGATTCGGACATGATACCAATAAAATTACCATCCTCCGACGCAATGGTACCCAAACAGACTTCCCCATCAAACCCAAAAAAATCGTCGCCGCTGATATTGTGGCAGAAATTATACGCACAGCCAACCACCCCGAACTATAATGCGTCATAGCCCTATTCTGTTTTTACCTCACCGGGTTATACCCTTCTTTATGCCAAAAAATCGCAGGCTTATGTTCAAATACCTCTTCTTGTCCGTCCTCCTGTGCGCCGGCGCTTCCTCTATCCTGGCGCAAGGAGAACTCAATGCCACCGTGCGTGTCAATACCCCTCAACTCCAAAAAACCGACAGAAAAGTTTTCGATCAACTCGAAGCTTCGCTCCGCGAATTCATCAACAACACCACTTGGACCTCCGATAATTTCCAACAAGATGAAAGAATAAAATGTAATTTTATCCTCACCATCTCTAAAGAATTGGACAACAACGTCTTCGAAGGCGAATTGGCCGTGCAATCTACCCGCCCGGTGTACGGAAGCGGTTACGAAACACCCCTGATCTCTTACCTCGACAAAGATGTCGTATTCGCTTACGAACAAAATCAACCCATCGAATTCATCCGGGACGCCACAGACAACCCCAACCTACCCGCCCTGTTCGCATTCTATACCTACCTGATCATCGGCATGGACTATGATTCCTACGCCCAATATGGTGGAGAACCTTACTACTCCACCGCTGAAAAAATCGTTACCAATATTCAAAATTCTAATACCAACGCAACCCCGGGATGGCGCCCCGCCGACGGCGGTAAAAACAGAAACCGATACTGGATCATCGAAAACCTCCTCAACCCACGCGTCAAACCTTTCCGATCCGCTATGTACACCTACTACCGAAATGGTCTAGACGCTTTCTCCTCCAACCCAGACCAAGCAAAAGCTTCCATCCTGGAAGCACTCGAAGATGTTGACAAAGTAAGCGTCGCTTATCTCAACTCTATGATCATTCAAATGTTCGCCTACGCAAAAAAAGACGAACTGGTCGAACTGTGGAAAATAGCCCCAAAAGTGCAAAAAGACCGCGTAATCCAAATCATGACCCGAATAGATCCCGCCAATAGCCAGCGATACCGCGAAATCGGACTCTAAATACTTCCAAAATCCTATCCCTCTCCACACCCTTTATTCGACCTTCCTCCCTTCTATAATGGATACTATCTCTATTGTTTGTCAATTCTTCCTGAGCCTCTCACTGTTGATCGTCCTGCATGAAATGGGGCATTTCGCTCCCGCTAAATGGTTCAAAACTAGGGTCGAAAAATTCTATCTCTTCTTCGACTTCTCCCCTTTTAATTCCCTCTGGAAAACTAAAAAAGGAGAAACTGAATATGGTATCGGATGGCTGCCCCTCGGCGGTTACGTCAAAATATCCGGTATGGTGGACGAAAGTATGGACACCGAACAACTCAAACTACCCCCACAACCCTGGGAATTTCGCTCCAAACCTGCCTGGCAACGCCTTATCATCATGATCGGAGGCGTTACCGTCAACCTCCTCCTCGGTTTCTTTATCTATGCCATGATGCTCTGGTACTTTGGCAAAGCTTTCGTCCCCACCAGCGAAGTCAAACAATACGGTATGGCCTTTGACTCCGTGCTGATCCGACAAGGCCTCCAACAAGGTGACGTACTCGTCAAAATCGGTAACGAGGACTTTAATCGCCTCGATCCCGCCGCTTTCGTTCAAGCCGTCGTGCTCGGAAATACACGCCAAATTACCGTCCTCCGAAACAACACCGATACCACCATCACCCTCTCTGATGATATTGCCATGCAAATCACCAGCCAACATGTAGCCAAATCTTCCCTGATCGCTCCCCGTATCCCTTTCTACATCGCGCAACTCGCCCCGGGAAAAGCCGCAGAAAAAGCCGGTATCCTAAAAGGTGACCACATCGTCGCCTTCAACGGACAACCAATCCCCTACTTCGACCAATTCACCTCCCTCGCCAAACAATTCAAAGGACAATCCGTTGCCCTCGGTATCGTGCGTAACAACGAACCAATCAATATCAACGTCCCCATCTCTGAACAAGGTACCATCGGCGTCATCACCAAATCCGACGGCTATTTCAACATCAGCCGCGAAAAATACGCCCTCGCCGACGCTTTACCCGGTGGTGTCAAAATGGGGTGGGAATTCCTGTCCAACCAAATCAAAGCCTTCGGACAAATGTTCAAAGGAAATATCTCCGTCAAAGACAACCTCGGCAGTGTCATCAGCATCGGAAAACTCTTTAGCCCGGAATGGAACTGGGAAGTGTTCTGGAATGTCACCGCATCCCTCAGCATCATCCTCGCATTCATGAACCTCCTCCCCATCCCAGCACTCGATGGCGGTTATGTCGTTTTCCTTATCTGGGAAGTCTTTACCGGCAAAAAAGTGAGCGACAAATTCATGGAACGTGCCGTTACAGCCGGCTTTTTCCTACTCCTCACACTCATGGTCGTCGCACTCGGACTAGATGTATGGCGTCACTTTCTTGAAAAATTATTCTAAACCCTTGTTCGGGAATTGGATTTTGCTGGCTTTCGACTCAAATCCAATTCCCGAACAAGCCGCTTAGGGATTCCCAATCCCCCACCCCCCATGCAAAATACACCAACACCCAACTTTTTTGAATTCTACGGAATCCCTGTTGCCCTGACCGTAGATGCAACCGCCGTCCGCCGTATCTATCTCGAAAAAAGCCGTACCCATCACCCGGATTTTCACACCCAAGCCGATAACAACATACAAGCCGATGCCCTCCATTGGGCAACCCTCAACAACGAAGCCTTTAAAACACTCTCCCATCCAGACCTACTCCTGGAATATGTGCTCCGATTGACCAATACCATCTCCGATGGAGCCAAACAATCTGTGCTACCCCAAGAATTCCTATTCGAAATGATGGACATCAATGAAAAAATTATGTCCCTCGAATTTGACCCCGATCCAACTTTGTACAAATCCGTCTTAGAATCCGTACAAAACATCGAAAATAACCTCAAAAACTCCGTCGGTTCCCTGTTGGAATCGTGGACCGCAGACACACACACCGCCCATGACCTCGAAAGCGTAAAAGATTATTTTTTAAAAAGAAAGTATTTGTTGCGTATAAAAGAAAATGTAACTAAATTTGCACCCGCTTTCGAATAGTACATCCAAAAGCACCTTGCGGGAATGGCGGAATGGTAGACGCGCTGGTCTCAAACACCTGTGACTTCACGGTCGTGCGAGTTCGAGTCTCGCTTCCCGCACCAAGCGCTTCGGTTCATCCCGAAGCGCTTTTTTTATGCCCGCCCGCCCCTTTCATCCCCCCTATTTCCCACTGTCACATTAATTTTTTGTGCCTTCCCAAACTTTGAACCGCAAATGATGGGTATTACCCCGCCAAAAATGCCACATTTGTACCGACAAACAAATGAACGCCCGGGCCAACCCGTTCGTTACCGCTACCAACCTGCTACATCATGCCTACCCTGCCTTATACCAACCGCGACGTTTCGTGGCTTTCCTTCAACTACCGCGTGCTCCAAGAAGCCAAAGACCCCGCTGTCCCACTGCTCGAAAGACTCAAATTTTTGGCCATCTACTCCTCCAACCTCGATGAGTTTTTCCGTATCCGTGTAGCCGGTATCCGAAAATTGAAAAAAGTAGGCAAAAAAACCAAAGCCCAACTCGACTTCGAACCCAGTATCCTCCTCAAAAATATCCACCAAATCGTCAACCAACAACAAGAAGAATTCTCGGAAATTTTTGAAAAACAAATTGTCCCCGAACTCCGAAAACACCACGTGTTCATCCTCCGCAGACTGGAACTTACAGCAATACAACAGCAATTCGTTCAAAATTACTTCGAAGACAACCTCCTCCCCTTCGTGATGCCCGTGCTGCTCGTAAAACACCGCATCAACCCCTTCCTCGCCAATGCACACCTCTACCTCGCCGTCCACCTGCGCCAAAAAAAAAGACCCCTCTCTGAAAGTGAATACGCCCTGGTGAAAATACCCTCCGACCAATTGCCACGGTTCGTTCAACTGCCCTCCACCGGCAATAGACACGACCTCATTATGCTCGACGACATCGTCCGCCACTCCGTAACACGACTATTCCCAGGGTATGATATCCAAGACGCTTACTCCATTAAACTGACCCGAGAC
>JBIPOY010000504.1:0-2685 GCA_044378705.1 Saprospiraceae bacterium | reverse complement strand
ATACTCAGCAATGCGCACCGTAGGGTCCCAGCAGTTTTTTGCAATTTCACGAAAAAAAACGCCTCCCTTCATCATGTTGGCGAAACCCTCCCGTTCGTGCACAAGGTGGATAAAATCACCATACCCGAACTTTTCTGCAAAATTTGGCAGCCGTTCGGGCAGGATATGGGTGTGCATGTCTATCTTTCTCATCGTGTTGTTTTGGGGGCACCTATTCTTTTACCAATTTTCCACTTGCCACGCCACTCTCTGAGCTCACTTTCCAGAAATATAATCCGGTTGAACAACCCACCAAAGGGGCCCGAACCACGTCATGGCTGATGGCAAGCCAACTTTTACAAAAAACACGTTTCCCATCCGCAGCGAACACTTCCAAGGTGGTATTGCCCCTCAAGTTTTCTAGCTTGAAAAAGGCATCTCCTGAAACAGGGTTGGGAGCAACCCAAGCCGATGCAACTGGTGTTGAAGGCGTTAGCACAGGACTAAAAGTAAGCGCCTCTCGGACGGAGGCCAGTGCGTCTATTCGGCCAAAGCCGTAAGAATTGTTGGGAATAGCATCTGCAGGCAGGTTGCCGCAGGCTACTTCGGCAAAAGCAGGTATGGCCTGCTGCTCCAAAATGTCTTCCAACAAATCCACCTCACCGGCCAAATCAGGTCGCGCAGAAAGTATCAGCGCAACCACGCCGACCACGTGGGGGCCTGCCATACTGGTTCCACTGAAATTTTGATAGCCGCCATTTAGTACAGAGGAACGTACATTTTGTCCCGGCGCAGAAATATTAGGCTTAATCCGGTTACTTAGGTCAATGACAACGGGGCCACGGCTGCTGAAGCCTGAAATCGTGTCGTTACTGCGGAATGAGCCAACACTGAAGCTCTCTTCAAAATAGGCAGGAGCGCCATAGGTAGTAGCACAAGCCGATCCAAAATTACCATTGCTCACCACCACCATCACCCCGGATGCTCGGAGGTTGTTTACGGCCACATGGAGTAATTCATTGATCGTCGTATCGGTGCAGCCTTCTACGTAGTCACAATACCAGGAGTTATTGATGACATGGGGTGCTTTTTCGGGATTGGGATTTTGGCCGCCCAGATCGGTTGGGGCGAGGAACCATTGGAAACACTCCAAGTAAGTGGACGGTCGTCCCCAACCGCGTTCCATGTTGCGGCATCCGATCCATGTTGCACCGGGCGCGACGCCGATCTGGTTGCCCAGTCCGTCGTCGCCGGTCATGGTACCCATGGTATGGGTACCATGCGCGTTGTCGTCGCAGGGGGCTTGAGCGTTTAGTCCGCAAGGATTCAGACCCACCGGATTACCGAGGGTATCGAGGTTCAAGGGACTGTAGTCGTGGATGGCATCGTGCCAATTGTATGGGTGGTCGGCGCTGTTGTTGGCCATATTCCAGCCCCGGTAGTGGGGTTGAATGGCGGGGTGTGCCCATTCATAGCCGGTGTCGGCGCCTCCGACGGTAATGCCCTGTCCGGTGTAGCCAAGTGCCCACACGGCAGGCGCATTGACGCGCTCCACGCCCCATTCGATGCTGTTGCGGTTTGTCATTGAGGCGGCAGCGATACTTTCTGGGCCGGAAAAGAAAATCCAAGGGTCGTAGCCCACAAATTGCACCTCCGGCAGTTGTGCCAATTGCCGTATTACGGTTTCAGAAGCGTTTTTTATGGCCAGTGCGTTTACCAGAAACAGGGTATTACCACCGGTGTTGTTTGCTTGTAAAATGCGCAAAGCGTGCTTCTGTGTTTTTTGAGCCGTCTGTTGCAAGCGTGAGAAGACATAGTGTGCTTTGGCATTTTTACCATGTATGTTACTGGCGCCGGTCAAGTCTGCTTGTTCATGAAAAGCCACCAAAACATCGGATGATTCAGCGCGGTTTAAAGCTGCTAAGATTTCCGGCGCCACTTTATTCCGCCAAGCGAGGGTGTTTTGTCCGAAAAGATGGATGGTTGAACCGTTTAGGAGCAAGAAAATTAGGAGTATGTTTTTCATAAAACCAGGGTGAAGTGTGCGCGGATTGACGATGAATTATATGTGTTAAAGTGCTGATTGGGGTGTTTACACGGCCAGCACATTGCCTTGTCTGGAGAATAGCATTCTGCACCTGACAAGGCAATGTGCCGTAAAGATGGGGATAGTCTGGTGGTTGTAGAGGTTGAAACTGAATATTTTGTCAAGGTAAGACAGAAAGGGTATTCAGGAAGGGCGTGTTACAAGGTTGGGCGATTGGCGATGGCATCTTGGATGGTCTGCCATATTCGGGCACGTTCGGAGGGGTCTAGGGGCAGTCTGGGTGCGCGGACATGTTCGGTACCGAGTCCGGTTGCGACTTCGGCGAGTTTGATATATTGCACCAATTTTGGATGAATATCGAGTTCAAGGAGGGGTAGAAACCAGCGATAGATGGCTGCCGCCTCTGGATATCGGCCTGCCTGTGCAAGTTCGTAAATAGCGACGGTTTCCTTGGGAAAAGCATCTACGAGCCCTGCTACCCAGCCATGTGCGCCGAGGAGGAGGCTTTCAAGGGCAATGGTATCTACGCCGCATAGAATTTTGAATCGGTTGCCGAATCGGTTGATCATTCGGGTGACATTGCTGACATCGCGGGTACTTTCTTTAACTGCCTGAATGCTGGGCCACTCAGCCATTGTTTCAAACATATCAAGGGTGAC
>JBIPOY010000503.1:0-2712 GCA_044378705.1 Saprospiraceae bacterium | reverse complement strand
CCCTCCAATGCAAGAGCAAATTATTATCGCCAATTACCTTGATAATGTAGTAATAAAAATTGCCACTGCCATTACACTTAAAGAACAAGAAATCGAAAAGCTGAAAGAATACAAAGCGACCCTCATCAACAGTGCGGTGACGGGGAAGATAAAAGTTTGAGACAAACCCATAACTTTGTCCGTATGCAAAACATTGAAACAAAGCATAATGGCGCCGCCATGAATCTGTCCAGAGGGCTTTTTTGGGACACCAATTATGATACAATTGATTGGGATAAAAAGGTGCGCTACGTTATTTGCCGTGTCGTCACACGCGGTAACTGGTCGGACTGGCTTGCCATTCAGTCCTATTATGGCATTGAGCGCATTCGGACTGAAATGCTTCAAGAGCGGTATTTGGACAAAAAGGCATTGAATTTTTTAAGTAATTTGTTCAACATTCCCAAAACGCAATTTCGATGTTACATACTTCAACAGTCGAACCCCGGACATTGGGACTTTTAAAAAAGCTGATGTCCGAACCGGATTTGCGAGATTTTACGCTGGTGGGCGGCACCGCCTTATCGCTTCGCATAGGGCATCGGCAATCCTACGACCTTGATTTGTTTGGCTTCCCTGAAGCCTTAAACA
Source organism: Saprospiraceae bacterium (assembly GCA_044378705.1). Lineage (GTDB taxonomy): Bacteria > Bacteroidota > Bacteroidia > Chitinophagales > Saprospiraceae > M3007. The sequence continues at coordinate 2,082 of JBIPOY010000503.1, read as the reverse complement.
TCCCAATGATTTCTGCTTTGTTGCTTGATTATGGAACTATCGAGCCACAAACCACTTCGAAAAACATTTTTAGCGCCTTGGTCAATGGCATAAAGGTTGATTTTGTAAGATACCAATATCCTTTGCTCCATCCGTATTCTACTGAAGAAGGGATCCGCCTTGCGTCTCTGGAAGACATTGCCGCTATGAAAATGGCCGCAATTACCGGACGTGGACGCAAAAGAGATTTTTCCGACATTTATTTCTTGCTGAAACATTTTTCGCTGGCTGAAATGCTGGAGCTGTTTACACAGAAATACCCGGATCGCAACCGATTTTTGGTCGTTAAAAGCCTCAATTATTTTGAGGATGCAGTGGAAGACGATGATCCCGTTTTTTTACAGCAAGCCGACTGGAAATCGATCTGAAAAGCCCTAAAAATCACCACTGCCATCGCCTGTAAGCAAGCCGAAATCGAAAAACTAAAAGAATACAAAGCGACCCTGATCAACAGTGCGGTGACGGGGAAGATAAAAATATAGCCAGCGCTCAAAGGCCTCGGAGAGGCCCAACGTTTGTAGCAAATGCCAAGCCCCGCACCCTGGCCTCGGAGAGGCCCAACGTTTGTAAACGCGACCCTCATCAACAGTGCGGTGACGGGGAAGATACGGGTTGGCTGAGAGGCTATTTGGCTTATCTACACAAAATCATTAATTTTGTCCGAAAAGCATTCTTTTGTTCATGGAACAATCATACGAGACGACCGAAAAAGAAAATGCCCTGGCACTCGTCAGGGATGAGCTTGAACTTGAGTACCGGCCCATCGAGTCGGACAACGAGGACGAGGAAATGAATGATCCTTTTGATCCGGAAGAAATATCCATAGACACAAAAACGGTGCCTATGGAGACATGTCTTCGCCGGTTGCAACAAGGTAGCATAAAACTGAATCCTGACTTTCAGCGTGCTGAAGTTTGGACACCTGAGAAAAAATCTCAACTGATTGAGTCGCTAATGCTGCGTATCCCATTACCTATGTTCTATGTCTCTGCTGACGAAAAAAACAACTACACTGTGGTGGATGGATTGCAACGTTTGAGTACTATTAGGAGTTTTTTATTAGGTGATCAATACTTGGCGGAAAGAAAGGAGGAATTGAAAGGGCAGGGGTTTCGCTTGCAAAATCTTGAGTTTTGGAAGCGGTACGAGGGGGCAACCTTCAATGAGTTGCCTGAAAATCTGAAAAACCGGATTGTAGAAGCGGAGTTTCAATTTACCATCATCAACCCAGGCACACCAGAAGAAGTTCGGCGCAATATTTTCAAACGCCTTAATACAGGTGGAGAACCTTTGAGCAGCCAGGAAATACGGAATGCGCTCTATATCGGTCCATCGACTGAACTCCTCAACCGGTTAGCGTTGTCTCCAACATTTACAAGGGCTACTGGCGGAAGCATTAAAACCCGACGCATGGAAGATAAAGAACTTATTCTGCGCTTCTTAGGCTTTCTGGTGCGTTCCTACGAAGGGTATAAAACTACCAATGTAGATACCTATTTAAGCGATACGATGATTATAATCAATGCTATGCCAACGTTTGACGGTCGTGAATTTAAAAAAATGACTGCTAAAGGGAAGGTTCGTATTGGAGATGTCAAAGTCCAAGAAATAAATCAACTTGAACAAGATTTTGATTTGGCCATGAGGCGTTCCGAACAATTATTCGGGCAACATACGTTTCGTAAAAGCTATGGCAACAACAACCGCAAACCCATCAACAAATCACTGTTTGAAACATGGGGGAATTTGTTGCTTGGCCTGAATGATGCTGCATTTGAAAGGCTTCTGATGTATGAAAAAGCCTTGATGAAGGATTATGTCCAGTTGTTGAACGACAATGAATTTCACAATGATATTTCACGCGATAGTATGAAGCAGACCTCAGTAGCGCGTCGCTTTGCTAAAATCCTTAACCTTATCAATACCTATTCAATATGATCAATACACTCGATTTAAGTGGTTTCAAGTCTTTTGTGGCTGATGATATTGACTTTGGAGGCCTTACGCTGCTCACCGGCATCAACAGCAGCGGCAAGAGCAGTG
>JBIPOY010000007.1:0-23101 GCA_044378705.1 Saprospiraceae bacterium | reverse complement strand
GATGCTGAGCGTATCGAGCCGTATCACGAAAGCAGAGGGTTACAACCTGACCGATGGTCGCATGGAAGTAGCGCTTCGCTTCGACGGCAAAACGATCGCCGGTGTTGGCTTCGAATTGTACCAGAACCAGCCAAACCCATTTGTCAACAAAACCGCGATTGGTTTCCACCTACCGGAGGCCACCACCGCAACGTTGACGGTGTATGATGAGACTGGCCGCGTGGTATTCACGCAGAAGGGTGATTACGCGAAGGGCTACAACGCCATTTCGTTGGATCGCGCGCTGCTGAGCACGACAGGTGTGTTGTACTACACACTTGAAACTGCAGCAGATTCTGCTACGAAGAAAATGATACAGGCTAAGTAAACGATGAAGTGAGGGCGCCTCGGGCAACTGAGGCGCCTTTGCGCAATACAGAGAACAGAATCCTGGTGCGGCCTTTAAAGGCTTCACCAGGATTTCTTTTTTTGTCTCAGACATGACCACCCAAGTAGTTACAAAAAAAATTCCTTGTTTGAACACGTAGTTCAAACAAGGAAGTAAAGGAGGGGGATCAAATGTATAACGTGTTAAAATTGGCAGAGGTTACACCACCAAAGAATGGGTATAGGTTGTAACATTCATCTTCAAATAATCGTAAAAATTACCGTGATGAGTTTTCTTAAGGCAAATATATTAAATATTCATATAAATATAATTTCATATAAATATTTTCAATTCATTTTGACCGCATCTCTTGGATAAATAAAAATATAAAATTTTGATTATCAATATTTTGCAGATTAAAGTGACCCGAAATGTTTTTATGTTATTTTTTTAAGGGAGTACTTCTTACGTAGAAGAATCTTGTGTCTTTACAAAATTTTACAGGAAGGCACAGAAAACACAACGGTCATGCGATAGAAGGAGTTTTGAAAATGAATTTTTGTTTTTGCTTGTATTTCACTTCCGCAGTAGGTAAAAAAATACGGGCAAGCTCCAAATTGGTAACAGTGCTGCAAAATTCAATTTTTGTAACATAAATTGAGAATTTGTAACATAAATTGAGAATTTGTAACCAATAAAAACATTGAAACACCCAAATAACACCCCACTTTTGCATCACTGAATGCGTTCAGGTCATTCAATTATAAGAAGACAAAAAAAGTAGTTTTGACTTTTCGGTATGGAATTTGAATAGTTCATGTGGGGCGTAAGGGATCTAGTAAGCTTTTTCCTCTATACGAGATGGCTGGTTTTCCTACTTCAAGACAAGATCAAATTTTCTGATTAAAATGCCGTAACAACAGTAAATGGGCATAAATTCAATTTTGTTCAATTCAACCATTAATATGTTCAATTCAAACAATAAAAATTGACAGCATTCATTTATCAATCTACATTTGACTTATAATTTTAGTTAATGACTCGTGAAAGAGAAAATGACAAAGCATCACCATAAACCAAGTCTCATCCTATTTTGAGACGATCAACGAAGAAAATTTTCATCCTGCAAGATATAACGTGTTAAAAAGGGCTGGGGGTGCTACAGAAAGCTGTAGCGCCCCTTCTCGTTTGTATACAGCAACACGAGCTTGGTCATGTGGAAGGCAGTAGGTCAATAAAAAATTTTTTTTCAGACAGGGTTTCTTCCTTTTCCAATAAATCTCTGTACGCTGCCACAGCGGCCTTGTCTGATCGTTGCAGTCCAATAAATTTCTCCATATAACGCACCACATTGAGGTAGTTTGTACGGTGGTAGCCTATGATGTGCTTGCGGTGAATATAATTTCGCATGGCATCCAAGTGGGACAGGAGCATCTGCTCTTCACCCAAAGCAAAATAGGTTTTTAACAGGAGGGTTTTAGCCGAAAGGTTGAGTAGAATGTCGCGGTAATTTACTTTCTGTAGGAGTTCCAATACATAGCTATAATTTTGGTAGGCGTACTCCAGCCGGGCAAGGTTGAAGCCAAAAAGGCTTTCCCGGTATTTCTTTTCCAACCTATTTTTGTATTCGTGGATAAAGTAACGAACCCATTCTCGTTCGTTTGACTGAAGACCAACGGCTACGATATTGTAATAGGTGAAGCGGCGCAGGATGCCATTTTCAAACAAATACCCTTTTGTCAATCCACTTTTGTACAGTTCCAGTACTTCCCGGGAATACGCATCCTGTCCGGAATTGATTTTGCGTACACAATAGTTGATGGCGAGAATAAAGAGTCCATGTACTTCTTCTGCTGAGAAACTGGAAGATTGTTCGATTAACATTGTTTTAAACTGCTGAAAAAAATCCTCCTCATCGGGCAGACGCAGCATTCGGTAGCACGCAACATAGATGGTAATGGCTATTTCATGGGCATATTCAGGCCTTTCGGCCATGGCCAGTAATTCCTTTTCCCGGGGGTGCTCTATTTCCGCTTGGTACACCGATTGATGCGCAGCCAATAAGCACACGAGGCGCAATTTCTGACTGAGGTAAACCACATCTGCTGCGTTGGAAAGTTCGCGTAACTGCGCAACATCGGTGGGGTTCAGGGTATAGTTGTGTTGATGTGATTCCCACAAAAGATTGTAGTGATTTTGATGGTAGTAGGCGTTGCGCAAAGGTTGGCTTTTCAGGGCTTTTTCAAGGGTTTTACGCACCCGTTCAAATGCCTGTGGGTTGTTGCGTTTTCGATAAGACACGGCCAGCGTTACTTGGTTGGCGAGTGTATCTGCCGTTGATTCTTTAACGATCAGATACTGCTCTAGCAACCGATGTAAATAGCTGACATGCAGTCGAAACTTTTGCGTTTCAAAAGGGATATCCCCAAAAAGATGCTGCCAAGTCATTTCTTTCGTTGCGGATGGCATCGTACAGAGCCATTCAAAAAGCACCACCATGTCTTTTCTTTGATTGAAAAATGGAGCGTGAAGGAAACGACGTACATCCCGCAATTCAACCGGAGAAAAGGATTGTATGAGTTGGTAAAGGTTGGTATTGTCCATATCAGTGTGCGTAACTATTTGGGTGGCGCGTTGTCTGGCCCAAAAAGGCCCATTTTCCGCCATACTTCGCGGATTTTTTTGACCGTAGCGCTGCTACGGCCTACAAAAATCCGCTTCGTCTGACAAAAAATGGCCACTTTTTTGTCTCAGACGCGACCACGCTAACCAGTTACTAATAAATAATTTCAAAAACAAAACATATTGATCCGTCAAAGTAAAATATAAATGTTTGATTTTCAGTATATTGTTTAGTAAAAAAACGAAAAACTATTCTACAATATTAAAAAAATGATTTTGGTGGTGTACAAAAGATAGCAGACTTTTGTACCATCAGAAAATACAGTGGTTCAACATGGAATCTCAAAAGTTTATTTAAAGCTCACCAGCAAAAATGTTCATCCTTATGACATATTTTTTTAATGGTTATCGCCCGGCAACACGTGGGTTGTTTCTTGGCTTCCTCGCACTATGCTTTGCTTTCCAAACCACCTTGAAAGCACAAAACTGTGACCCGGATACCATTCCTCCGGTGGCTGTTTGCAATGCTCTGGTCAAGCTAGCCCTCGGAGTAGACAATCTGAATGATTGTTATGGTCCTGCAGGACCTAACAATGCCCCCATGGCCATTGCATCCGATAAGGGTGCCGGTACAGTATGGGCAAAAGCGGCAACTTTTGATGGGGGGTCTTATGATCCCTGTGGCAACAATATTCGCCGCACCATTCGCAGGGCAGCGCCGTATTCCAATGTCGTGCTAAATTTAAATAGTACCAATGGGCATTTTCCCTGCAACGACCTTTTCCCGGATTTTCCCAGTGAATTTGAACGCGCCATTTCGGAACAAGACTCCATTAAGTTTTATGCGGAAGAGGTGGGTACCACACAAACTATCTTGTTGCGGGTATACAAATTGACCCCGGCAGGTACTATTGCCATTCATCCTGTAACGGGTTACCCCATATACACGGAATGTCAGCTTCAGGTAATGGTAGAAGACAAACTAAAACCAGTGTGTCTGGCTCCGGCCGATGTTACGGTTTCCTGCGCGCAATTTGACCTGTCATTGGTCGCTTATGGAAATGCCGTGGTGACAGACAATGCCTGCCTGCAGCCAACCACGGAGTCACAAAATTTCTCGCAGTTTGATACCCTCTGCAACAAAGGCACCCTCACCCGTATCTTCAAAGCGTTGGACTGTAGTGCCAACACCAGCCAGTGTTCTCAGAAGATTGTGGTGAATTACGAACAGAATTATTTTGTCAGATTTCCGAACGACTTGCAATTGAGTGGTTTTGATGCGCAAGGTTTTTACGGTGAACCCACTTTTTTTGGGGAAGATTGTGAATTAATTGGGGTTTCATATTCCGATCAGGTTTTTGTCATTGATCCGGAAGTTAACTTTCGGATAGAACGAACATGGTCGGTCATCAATTGGTGTACGTTCAATCCGATCCTTCCGTTGATGGCGGTACCCAACCCGAATCCCAATGCTACCAGCAGCCACCCCGCCAATCTACCGGGTCCCATTGTCTCCGCCCCCGGAACCGCGGGCCCTTGGAAATCTACAATTTCAAAAATAACCCCTACCGATCCGGTTCCCACGGACTTCTCCACTTTTTGGAGCGCTGATGTGAATGGTTATACTTATACGCAGACGATCAAGGTGGCGGACACCTTTTTCGTCATGGTTCAGGGCAATGTTTTTTCAGATACGTTGATCAACTGTAGTTATGATACCGGAGAAACATTGCTTTCCAATTGGACGGTTAGAGCAACAGGCATGGTCAGTGGGAACGTGAAAGAAGTTCAAACCGATGCCAATGGCGCGTATGTAATGACACTCAATGGGGTTGATACGATGGTGAATATTACGCTGGTGAGTTCCGGAAATTTTGGCCAGAACTGCCAGACAAACTACAATGTCCAAACGAGTGTTGGCCAAGCGGTGAACCAAAATATCCCGGTTCACCTTGAACAACGGTGTGCCTTGCTTTCGGTGGGTATCGCTGCGCCTTTCCTTCGGCGCTGTTTGGCAAGCCGCTACTATGTGGATGCTTGTAACCTGAGCGGAGAAACGGTAGCCAATGCGTATGTCGAAGTTGACCTAGACTCCTATATTGATTTTGTGACAAGTTCCGTTCCGGGCGCCTTGGTCAGTGGCAATGTATATAGGTTTCAACTGGGTGATCTACCGGCCGGGGATTGTAGCACGTTCACCATGGATGTTGTGGTGAATTGTTCAGCACCATTCGGTTACACGCACTGTTCGGAAGCAAAAATATTTCCCTTCGATGATTGTCGCCGCAATACAGATTGGTCCGGTGCTGATGTAGAGGTAACAGCCACTTGTGATGGTGACTCTGTCAGGCTACAACTCACCAATATTGGTACCGGTACCATGTCGCAGGTACTTGATTTTGTTGTGGTGGAAGACATTATTATGCGCCAATCGGGAGGTTTTCAACTTGCGCCGGATGAACACCTTGAACTGAGCTACTTGGCCGATGGCGGTACGTGGCGCCTAGAGGCAGAAGAGGAACCGTTGCACCCGTTTGGCGGCGTGCAAGCAGTAGCACTGGAAGGTTGTGGCGGTTTGAACCAGACAGGGTTGGTGAATTTGTGGCCGTTGAGTGACGCAAGTCCATTTCAATCGACAGATTGCCAGCAGAATATTGGTTCCTTTGATCCCAACGATAAACAGGCATTTCCGGCAGGCTTTGGAAGCAATCACTTCCTGAAAAAAAATACCGACATTGAATACCTGATTCGTTTCCAGAACACGGGTACGGATACAGCCTTTACGGTGAAAGTATTGGATACGCTCTCTCAATACTTGAACCCGTCAACAGTAAGGGTCCTTTCATCCAGTCATCCCATGGAATTCGCTCTACTACAGGGCGGAGTTGTACAGTTTTTGTTCAACGATATTTTGCTGCCCGACAGCAATGTTAATATGCAGGCGTCGAATGGTTTTCTGAAATTCAGGGTTTCCCAGCAAGCAGACAATCCGGAAGACACCCGAATAGAAAACAGTGCGGCCATTTACTTTGATTTTAACAGCGCCGTTATAACCAACAACACCTTTCATACCATCAACGATCACTTCCTGACGGTTGCAATTGACAATCCTGTGGTAGCTGACAATAGGGTACAGGTTTTTCCAAACCCTACGTCTGAGGTAGCCTTGTTCAAATTTGACAATACAATACAAGAAGGTGTTTTTGAATTGACCAACCAAACCGGACAGGTGGTTCGACGGGATGCTCTTGGGGGGGATGAATTCCTGTTTGAACGGGGGAAAGTGCCTGCCGGCATCTACTTTTTTTCCATCCGCGCAGGCAATGATGCGCCGATTACAGGAAAAATAGTGATTCAATAGGGGATAAAAAACCAGTAATAAACACAATAATGAATCCATAAAGGGGTTTCTGCGTGCAGAAACCCCTTTATTCTTTTCCGCCTTCGCCCACGAAATAATCTTCTTTATTTTTGAAAAGCACATTGAAGGTGGTCATGCTGCCATAGCAGCGTGTGATGTATTGTTGAAGATTTACCTTGTCTTCATCGGTGAGCTTTTTGTGTGCGTTGACGGCCTGTTCCAGCACGCGAAGGCGATCACGCATCATGACGATTTTATGGAAAAAAGTCTCCACGGGTATTTCTTTGGGTTGTACACCATCGGCCTGAAGCACCATTTTTCCGTTTCGCCAGCGATCCCCCAATTCAATTTTTTCGAGGGAAACACCTGCCCAAGCGCGCAGAATTTTGACCAATGATTGTTCCGCCTCAGAAAAAGAGACAGCGTCTTCGGTGGGTATCCGCTCCACAACTTGCCAATTGGAATACTCCTTCCCAACCATTTTTAAACCAAATTGGACAAAACAAACTTCGTAAGCTGCCACGTGCAGCCGGACGACAACACCATCGCCAAACGCGGGGTGCTTAACACGGGAACCAATACCTAAAAATTCCATAAACGTACTTCGGTGGTTGATGCTTTAGGATTGCAAATGTAATTCAACTTGTCATTCAACCTGTAATTAATTGCTGCTTTGAATACTCGATTCAAGGTACCTTGCGCCATGTTTAATGTCCTCCATAAAAATTCACCTTTCCCGGATCCATTCCCGAAAGGCGCTATTGTGCTCATAGATAAGCCTATTGCCTGGACTTCCTTCGATGTGGTCAATAAGGTGCGTTTTCTTTTGGCCCAGTCATTGGGTATCAAACCCAAAAAATTAAAAGTAGGCCATGCCGGCACCCTCGACCCCCTTGCCACGGGCTTATTGGTGCTCTGTATCGGAGATGATACAAAAAAAATTGAGCAGCTGCAGGGGATGTCCAAAACCTACACGGGTGTTTTTACCTTTGGTGCCACAACACCCTCTTTCGACTTGGAAAAAGCAATAGAGGATACCCTTCCCACCGACCAACTCTCCGACGAAAGGGTGCAAGCTGAAATCCCACAATTCCTGGGGGATATACTACAAGTACCCCCTGTTTTCTCTGCTGTTAAAGTGGACGGGAAGCGGCTTTATAAAAATGCTCGTACCGGAGAAGCGGTTGAAATGCCTTTTCGGACCGTTCGGGTGGACTCGTTCGAGGTGGGGCCTTTACGTCCGGTGTCCACCGTTGACACCCAGCCGCCAACGATGATTGGGAAAAAAGCGGCCCAAATCATGTTACACCCCGACTACCTTGGTGGAAAACAGGTTGATTTTGTGATAACATGTGGCAAAGGAACCTACATCCGATCTGTGGCCAATGATTTAGGGCAAGCGGTCGGTTGTGGAGCGTATCTCAGCAGTTTGCGACGAACAGATTCAAGCGGATTTTCTGTAACAGATTCTTGGCAGATACACGAGCTAGAGGCGTGGGTACAGGGAAAATAAGGTATGATAGGACGCGACATCAAGCATCAAAGGCTTCAAAAGAATAGCCGAGTTTGCTGAAATGAGCCAGTATGCGCGGCAAAATATAGCGAAGGTTGCGCTCTGCTTTAAGACTGTCGTGGAACACAATGATGGACCCCGGGCGGGCGTTGTCCAGCACACGCCGCAGGCACGTTTCCGGGGTAATATTTTTCGAAAAATCACCGCTCAAAACATCCCACAGTACAATGCGAAAGTCTGCTGCCAGCACTTTTTTTTGGGAGAATGTCAGGCGTCCATACGGTGGGCGAAAGAGGGAGCTGTTGAAAAACTGGTTGCATTTTGCCACATTTTGGCAGTACGAGGAGGTGCCCGTTTTCCACCCATTCAGGTGGTTAAAGGTATGGTTTCCAATCGTATGTCCCTTGTTCAGGACGGCTTCAAAAATTAAAGGGTTTTTTCTGGCATTGTCACCAACACAAAAAAAAGTCGCTTTTGCAGCGTATGCCTCCAGCATATCGAGTACCCAGGGCGTCACCTCAGGAATAGGTCCGTCATCAAACGTGAGGAACAACTTTTTCTCTGAAGTGGGTACCCGCCAAGTATAGTTGGGCATTAAAAACTGTATAATATTGGGTACTTTTGCGAAAAACATAATTCTAAATGTTGATAATGCCGTCGTTCATCAAACTCGCCAGCCCATGCTTGGCTCGGCAAACATAAAACACCTATTTTTGTCCCACAACAAACACAGTGGCTGATTTTAATAAAAAAACCTGGCCTCCCTTGTTTGCATTGAAATAATATGATGAAACCACGCGTAAGATTTGCTCCTTCTCCGACGGGCGCCCTTCACATTGGAGGTTTGCGTACCGCCCTTTACAATTATCTTTTTGCCCGCAAACATGGCGGTACGTTTATTTTGCGGATCGAAGATACCGATCAGGGCCGATACGTACCCGGTGCAGAAGATTACATCATAGAAGCTTTGAAATGGACCGGGCTGGTGCCGGATGAAGGAGTTGGCTTTGGGGGTGAAAACGGACCATACAGACAAAGCGATCGCAAGGATATTTACCACCGGTATGCCCATGCGTTGGTCCAAAGTGGTCATGCCTATTATGCCTTCGATACTCCCGAAGCATTGGAGGCACAAAGGGAATCGGAAGATAATTTTACGTACAACCACTCGAAACGGGATGGATTGTCCAATAGCCTTACTTTGGGAGATGTGGAATCTAAGCGGCGCTTGGAGGCGGGGGATGCTTTCGTCATACGGCTGAAAGTGGTGCCCGGCCGAGAAATTCCTGTTCAGGACCTGATACGGGGAGTAGTAGTGTTCCAAAGCAGCGAACTCGATGACAAAGTACTCCTGAAAGCAGATGGTATGCCAACCTATCACTTGGCAAATATCGTGGACGATCATTTGATGAACATCACCCATGTCATTCGCGGAGAAGAATGGCTGCCAAGCACAGCCCACCACGTGTTGCTGTATGAGGGGTTTGGCTGGTCTGATACCATGCCGCAGTTTGCCCACCTGCCGCTCATCATGAAACCGGTGGGCAACGGAAAGTTGAGCAAGCGGGATGGCGCAAAATTCGGGATGCCCGTGTTTCCGCTGAGTTGGAAAGGGGATACCGAAGAGGACAGTTTTGAAGGCTTTCGGGAAGCAGGGTTTTTACCCGAGGCAGTGGTCAACTTTCTTGCGCTACTCGGCTGGCATCCCGGTAATGATCAGGAAATATTTTCCATGGACGCGCTTATTGAAGCATTTACCATAGAAAATATTGGAAAAAGTGGCGCTAGATTTGACTTTGAAAAAGCAAAATGGTTCAATCAAAAGTATATACAGGCCTTGGACAATGATGCACTCGCTGCGCGTATTCGCCCGCTCGTGGAAGCCAAAGGATACCAGACCAACGACGAATACCTGGCCCGGGCCGCGGGTTTGATGAAAGAAAGAGCCACTGTTTTACCGGATTTTGTGGAAACAGGGTATTACCTTTTTGAACCCGTTAAATCGTATGAAACAGATGCCGTGCAAAAAAAGTGGAATGCTGCCATGGGGCCATTTATGACAGAATTGATACAGATTTTGAACACATTTGATCCGTTTTTGGCGGAGCCTTTGGAAGATATGCTGAAAAAAATTATGCAAGAAAAAGGCCTGAAACCGGGCGATGTCATGCCACTCTTGCGTATTGGCTTGGTAGGATCTATGAAAGGGCCGGGTGTTTTTGATACGGCTGTTGTGTTGGGAAGAAACGAAACGGTACAGCGTTTGCAGGTTTTTTTGCAGTACGTTGAACGGCAATAATCCTGGATTATCACGTTATCTATTGAACAATTCGGTTGAAGTACATTCACCGAAAATGCTTACCGCACAGATATGACCACAGGTTTACGCAAATTTCTGCGGATATTTTCATGCTGTTTGGGATTGTTGTTGTCCCTCATTGGCTTTTCTCGGCTGAATGCTCAGTCGAGTTTCTTTTCTTTTTCCTACAACGGTCCTGATTCCCTAGCAGTCGGAGCCAATTGTACCAGTATGCTGCAGGGGAATATTCCCAACCCGGTGGTTACTTCTACCATCGGGGCTACCATTACTACGTCTGTTTTTGACATCACCGCGTCAGGCTTCCCTTTCAATCAGTCCTTTGTAGGCGGCGAAACCGCGCATGTCTTCTGGTTGGTAGAAGACAATATGGCCCATGCCTACACCTTTGAGTTTTTTGTTTTCTTCGTGGATAATTCCCCCCCCATGTTTCATTTGACGGGAATAAACGACACGTTGTTCTTTAACTCTGTGGTGCAAGTACCCGCTCCTCCAACCATTGTCATCACCGACAACTGTACGGGTTTCACCCAATCTTTTGTTGAAACGGAACATCCCGACACCTGCAATGCCGGAGTCATTACCCGTACCTGGTCGGCCACAGACCTATCGGGCAATGCGGCTTCTTTCGTTCAGACCATCATTATTGACGCGGATGTGACGCCGCCAACCATTACTTTTTCCCCTCAAAATGGTGCGGCTCCCTGTGAACTGCTCGCGACGGATTATCCGGCCTGGTTGATGGCACAAATGACATCATTCACGGCCCAGGACCCCTCTGGAATCAAGTCACTGACCAACAACGCACCCATGTCGTTTCCACCCGGTTGTAAGGTTCCGCTGACGGTTACTTTCAAGGCTACCGACAATTGTAACTTGATGATTCCAACAACGGCTGTTTTTTCAACCATGGACAATCAAGGCCCGGTGGTAAACAGTGCGCCAAAAGATACCCTCGCTTATTGCTCCCCAAGCGGCGGCCATCTTGCCAAACTCGGCGAGTGGATTCACACCCACGCGTACGCGCATGCAACTGATGCATGTTCCGAACCGCTCTCCTTTACCATGTTCCTCAATGGTGTTGCTGCAGATTCCACGGCCGTGGTGGCTGCATTTGCGCAGTCCTTCTCCGGCGCTTGTGGTACACAAAACATCGGCGGGCAACCGGTTAATAAGGTTTCAGCAATTGTTCGCGTTGATTTCTTTGTCAAGGACGCCTGTGGAAACCAAACCTTTGCTGGTGAGGCTGCGTTTGCAGCCGTGGATTCGCTGCCGCCGGTGATTACCGGCGCCAATGTTGTGGAACAATGCGGGGGTGGAGATGACCAAAACAGGCTTAATAACTGGATCAATGCCAAAGGTAATGCGGCCATCAGTGATGATTGCTCAACGGCTTTTTGGTCCAATTTTTCTTTCGTGGCCTCCGACGGTCAAATGGGTAATGGTGCATTCAACGCGGGCCCCTATCCGTTGGTTGCATCCAATAATTGTGCGTGGTATGTGGACGTAAATTTTATGGCAAGCGATGAATGTGGCAACAATAGCGCTAAAATCTTGCGCTTTCAAATCGTGGATACCCAGCCGCCGGTCATTTCCGGGCTTGAGCCAAACATCACGGTTTATTGCCCCAATCCGTTGCCGACGTTGCCGGCAGCCACCATCACCGACAATTGTGACACGAATGTGGCCACCACTTTTTCCCGGATCTACAAAGACAGTATTTGTAATGGTTCTTATACGGTGCTGACCACTTGGAAGGCGACCGATGATTGTGGCAACACGACCACCATCACCCAGCAAATTTTTGTCCGGGACACCATGGCGCCGGTTTTTACCCTCATCCCCGGTGGCCTGACCATACGCTGTGATACCTTTGTTTTGCCGCCCAACCCTCAACAAGGCGTAAACATCAATGCCTCGGATGTATGCAGCCCCGTACTGAGTATAACCACACAAACCGTTTCTTTTCAAAACCCCAACCCGGCGCTTTGTAGCCACTATTCCTACCCGATTACACGAATTTTTACCGCCACCGACCAATGCGGTAATACCCAAACGAGCACCCAACTGATCACAGTCATTGACAATTTGCCTCCGGTTCCCGGAGGAGTGCTGGATACAACGGCTTTGTGTAGTGCTATGGTACCTTTTCCCGCGCCCGCGCCCTCCGCGTTGGATGCTTGCAGTGGACAGACTTCCCCGCCAGTGTACACCCATACGGACAGTATTCCCGGGAGTTGCGTCGGCGCGTACACCTTGAAAATTCATTGGGTCGCACAAGACGTCTGTGGCAATCAGACCCAGTTTGAACAGGTAGTACAGGTGGTGGATTCCGTTGCCCCAACCCTGACGAATATTCCGCCACCCATCACGGTCGAGTGTGAAAACATACCGGAAGTCCCCGTATTTTCATCCTTTAATGGGCAGGATAATTGTTCGGGTAGTGTGGCCATTGCTTTTCAGGAAACAGAAATTCGCAACCCGGATCTTTCAAGTTGTGACCATTGGGCCAACTATACCGTCCGACGGCAATGGACAGCACAGGATGCCTGTGGCAACGCGCGTACCTATTCTCAGGATATTCACATAGAAGATACAACACCGCCAACCATTGTTCCTCCGCCAACGATCACCCTCGCCAATGATATGGATGCTTGTGGCGTTGTGATGGCGATACCGGCACCGCTGTCGGTATTTGATGGTTGTACGGCGGGGAATAAAGTGGTGCTGTTGAAAGATACAATGCCGGTAACAGCCCCTCCGGGACCCATCACTTCCACGCCGGTGGATACCGTGGTGTTTAATTTTCTTACGCCAAACTTGCCACCTACCCAGCCAGCCCTTACCAATGTCAGTCTGACTATTTTTCTTGATCGGGTAGATGCGGAGGGCCCGACGGAATTTTTTAGAATTTTTGGAGAGAAAGATATTTTTCTAGGCAATACCAGCCCATCTCCCAGTCAATGCAGTTCCACTCCCAGTACTACCATTCTATCGCTCACAGCAGACCAGTTCAATGACTGGACGCGTGATGGGATGCTCACCATCCTCCTTGCGCCCAATGCGCTCGGCGGGAATGCCATCAATCCTGTTTGTCCGAACAGCCAGGTGCGCATGCACATTGGTTATTCCTACGGCTCCCCCGATGTTGCGGTTAACTTGACCTACTCGATGGATGGGGCCCCGGAAGTACCTTTTTCGCCCTTGGACTCCATTGAGTTGGGTATTGGCATGCACACCATGGTGTACACCGTGACAGATTGTTCCGGCAACAGCAGTACGGCCTCTGTCGGAATAGAGGTAGTCGATACGCAACCACCCGTCATATCGGCGCCGGCGCCGTTGACAGCCTATGTTGGTGCTGGTACTTGTATGGCAACAGTTGCATTACCTTTCCCGGTGATTACTGAAAACTGCGAAATGTCAGGGCATATTGTGGGTTCATCTGCGATGCAGACACTTTCTTTTACGGAGGACCCAGACGCCGGCAAAGTACCTACTAACGCGGTTATGAGCATCTCAGGCTTGATACCCAATGCGATCGCAGCGGGTAAGTTGCGGATAAAATTCAAAGGGGACAACAGTGGCCCTCAGGAGTATTTCAATATTTTTCAAAGCAACAATTCAATTGTTACCACCCATTTGGGCGCTCTTTCCGGGGAATGCCAAGATACCGTCAGCACAGATACCACGGTGACGGCGGCACAAATCAATGCGTGGGCTTCCAACGGTACAGCGGTTTTTCGTGCTGAGGCCAACACCGATGCCGGCCCATCGTTTGATTTTGATTTTATCAACCCCTGCACTTTGCCTTTGCTACCCGATCAAACGGATGGGGTGAGTCGTATCCAAGCAATTTTGGAGTATCGTTACGCCATCGTTACGTTTAATATTACTCGAAATCCCGCAACGGTGGTGGCCACCGGTGCTTTGCAGGGAAGTCAAACCACGGTGAATCTCTCACCGGGTAGCTACACCATAGCGTACACAACAACAGACAATGCAGGTCTGACAGGTTCAACAACTTTCCCGTTGGTTGTACGGGATACCGTGAAACCGACAGCCCTCTGCAAGCCTTCACTGATTATTAGAGTAAACCCATCCGGGGTGAATGATTATACCCTTCAGCCAAGCGAAATCAACAACGGCAGTACGGACAATTGCTCTGGATCAAACCTGTCATTTGTCCTGTCTAAGACCTCCTTTGGTTGTAATCAGGCTGGCAGTAACTTTCCCATTACCATGTTGGTGAAAGACTCCTCCGGCAATTCAGCCACCTGCGTAACCATATTATCGGTACAAAATGAACCCCCGGTTCCTTCCTATAACAGCCCGGTATGTGAAGGGGATACGTTACAGTTGTTTGCGAACCCACCGGTTCCCGGAGCTTTTTCTTACGCATGGTCTGGCCCTACATTTCTTACGAGTGTAAAGGATCCTGTTTTGTTGAATGCGCAGCCTGCGTTCCAAGGACTTTACACGGTAAAAGTAACGGGTGCAACCGGATGTACCTCCACCGGTACCATCACCGTAAATTTTACCAGCTTGACCGTACCTCCGATTACGGTTTCAGGTGGTGGTAATTTTTGTCAGGGACAAAACATTGTGCTGGGCACACAAACATATCCGGGTCAGGGTGTAAGTTACCAATGGTATGCAGATGCACTGCCGAGCCCAATATTGCTGGGGACGAGTAATCTACCCATTTTTTCCATTAGTCAGCCGGCTCCCGGCGTGTATCATTATTTTGTAAAAGTGAGGGTGGGAGATTGTCTGACGCCCAACTCCATCGTTATTACTGTGAATGTCTTTGCCCGTCCGCAGGCCATGGTGGATGACGACAAGATTATTGTGTGTGAGGGCCAACCACTGGCTTTTGGCACCAGCGTTGCCGGATCAGGACTAACGTATGCGTGGTCGGGGCCCGGGTGGGCGCCGTCCACGGCTCCATTTCCGCTGGTAACAAGTTCTGTTACCCAGGCGCAGGCGGGGTTTCACACGCTTACCACTTTTCAAAATGGTTGTGCGTCTATTCCCTCTGCCACCGTTGAGGTGGTGGTAAAACACACACCGTCCCAGCCTCAGATCACCGGGGATACGGAAAAATGCGTGGGGGCTAATTTGCCCCTCATGGCGGTTGTTTCCGGTCCTGTTGGTTCGTATGAATGGCAAAATCCATCGTTGGATGTTTCGACAACGACCAGCAGTACGTTGATCATTCCTGCTGTCACCACCGCCGATTGCGGGAATTGGCGGGTAAGGGCCAATTTTGAAAATTGTTTTTCGCCATGGTCAGACGTCGCTTTCATTTGTCCCCAGGAATACCCTGTACTCAATGCATCCTCTAATAGCCCTGTTTGTCAGGACTCACTGCTGCAATTAATGGCTACCGGGTCGTTGCCGGGTCTGAGTTGGTGTTGGACCTTGCCGGACAACAGCCAGATATTTCAACAAAACCCTGCCATCACGTTCGGTCAAACCGGTAATTTCAAAGTAGTGGGCAAAACCAGTTTTGGATGTGCAGATACGGTCATTGTTCCCGTCATAGCCAGTGTTGCCCCTGTTATTGATTCAATTGTTATCCTTGTACCAACCTGTTCCGATGGGGTATCGGATGCGTCACTCATCCCTTATTTCACCAGTGTCAATCTGCCGTTTACCTACAGTTGGAAAAGAAACGGCATGGATGTTTCGAGTCAACTAACGCTCTCTTTTCCCAATGTAACGCCTGCTGAAAACGGCCCGTACACCTTTGTCGTAAAAGATAAGTATGGATGTCCTTCGTTGCCTGTTTCAGCGACCGTCAATGTGCAAGCGGAGGTCACTACGCCTGTACTAGAGGTAACGCCCAACACTGTTTGTGTCGGCCAGTCGGTTGTTTTGACGTTGAACAACCCCGGTGACTACAATGGTAATTCTCAATATCATTGGATAAGCCCGGAAGGTGACACGACGATTACAGTTGGCCCACAGTTGTTTTTGTCGAATGTTCTGGAAACCCAGCGTGGTGATTATAAGGTGTTTGTATCCCAAGGGGTGTGTTATTCGGCGTACTCCAACACGGTGTCATTGACCGTCAACGGCATACCGCCAACACCCATACCTTTCAGTAACCAACCCATTTGTGAGGGCGCAACCTTGCAGTTGGATGTTGAGCAAACTCTTGGCGCCTCGTATGTCTGGGCGGGCCCCTCCGGGTTCAGTTCCAACCTCAAAAATCCGGAGCGAACCAATGTTGTATTGTCTTCGCAGGAAGGCGCCTATACCCTAATGGTTGTCGTCAATGGCTGTCAATCGGCCCTAGGGAGTGTATTGGTTGACATCATGCAATTGCCCAAAGGACCCATCATAACCCCGGCAGCCCCCGCCCCGGTTTGTCTGGAGCAACCGATAACGGCCTTTCTCAGCGTGAGTTTGTCTGCTCAGACCTTTGGTGCCCGCTATACTTGGCGGAATCAGGAAACCGGTGATACTATTTCAGGGCCCTCCTCGAGTGCGGTGTTGAATCTGGTTGATTTACCCGATTCGTTGTTGGTACCCGGCTTACATACCTTTGAGGTTTCAGCTTGGAAAGTGGACAATCCGAATGGACAGGGGTGTAGCACAGACTTCTCCAACCTTGTTTCCATTCGTTTCGATACAATACCCGACAATTTCGCCAAAACAGAAGATGACCATGCTGCTTGTGCTGCTCAAACGATAGCGCTCCGTGCCATCCAGCCAACGGGAAATGTAACAGGGCAGTGGCAACAGGTAGCGGGCCCTCCTGTTATCATCTTCAATCCGGATGCTGCTGAGGCAAGTTTCAATGGTGTTGCTGGCAATGCCTATTCTTTTACATGGTCGTTGTCGAGCGGTGGGTGTAAGAATTTCAGTGTTGATACCCTCAACCTCACGGCAGAGGCGGTTGAAAAAGCCTATGCCGGTGACGATATTTTTATTTGTAGCGGGAACAATGTGTCTCTGAGCGGAAAGCAGGGCCTTTTTTCCTCGGGCACCTGGAGCCAAATGGGTCAAATTGGGGTTATCATAGCGGATCCAACGGAACCAGCCACGCCGATAACAGGTTTGAACGCAGGCAATCGCTATCTTTTTGTTTGGACGCTGGACAATATCGGCTGCCCAACCGCTTCCGATACTGTGAGTGTTTATTATTACAGTGTTAAGCCCAATATTACAGGGAGTCAATTTGTCTGTACGGGTGAAGATTGTACCGTTTTGAATACGCTCGGTCTTCAAACTTGGGAGTTTGGAACGTGGGAAAGTAAGACGGGTAACTTGGTGTTTACCCCACCGAACAACCCTTCTACCACCGTTTGTGGGCTTGTTCCGGGAGCAAATGAGGTATATTGGACCATTAACAACAACGCCTGCCCCGGTCATGCTCGCGATACTTTTACGGTCAATTATGAAATCTTCCCACAGGCCAATGCCGATAATGTTGAGGTAGCCTTTGGAGATACCGTGCACTTTCAGGTGCTTTCCAATGATATTTTGCCAACAGATCCGCCAGAAGTATCCATTATTGTTCCCCCCAACAACGGAATCATACTTGCAAACCCTTCCAACGGTCAGTATGTTTACAGGCCAAACTCCGGTTTTTCCGGTGTTGACATGCTGATATATCGTATCTGTAACGTTCGGTGTGGCCCAACCGCCTGTAGCACCGCCATTGTTAGCTTTGAGGTGGGGGAGGCCGGAGATTGTTATATTCCGACCATTATTACGCCCAATGCCGACGGCCGTAACGATACTTTTAAATTACCCCCCGAATGTTATTACTTCGGAGAGGGGGAGGATGCCATTGAACTGACCATTTTTAACCAATGGGGTGATTATGTGTACCATAAAAATCCTTTTGTTCGGGATGCAGATGCTTGGGATGGTGCTGATTTACCGGCAGGAACGTATTATTATGTGATCAAATTTGGAGGAACGAACAATGCGAAGGCTGGTTTTATCCTCCTACAAAGGTAACCAGTTACCTACAAAGATAAAATCCGTCAAAACCTTTGTTATGCGCACGATTACTTTTTTGGTTTCAGCACTGATGCTGTCTTGGAGCGCTTCTGCACAGCAGGAGCAGATGTACACCCAGTTTATGTTCAATAAATTGGCCTTTAACCCAGGGTATGCCGGTAGTTTTAGTTCGCCAACCCTGACGACCGTGTACCGGCAACAGTGGGTGGGGCTGGAGGGCGCGCCCAGTGCCCAAGTACTGTCGTATTCCCAGCCATTTCTGAACAATCGCGTTGGGCTGGGTGGTACCATCATGCGGCAGCAAATAGGCATCAGTACCAATTTGACGGTCGATTTTGCGTACGCATACCGGGTGAAACTGAAACGAGGCACCTTCGCCTTTGGTTTGCAGGTAAGTACCCGCAACATCCGCCAGAATTGGGCCGACCCGCGTATTGTAGCCCTGGATCAGCAGGATGAAGGTATTCCAACGGAACCTAAAAGCAAATTGTTGCCCAATTTCGGTACGGGATTTTACTATGTAGCCTATAAGGACAAATGGTTTGTTGGTTTGTCTGCTCCCAGATTGGTGGCCAATAGTATTGATTTTGCAGACTTTGGAACTGTTTTTTCCAGGGAGGTGCAGCATATAAACATGATGGGCGGCATCACCTTTAAGCCCAATGATATGGTACAAATAACGCCGCAAGCACTTTTTCGATACGCCGCAGGGGCCCCCTTGGATGCAGAAATGAACGTAAGTGTTCTACTAAGAAAAAAAATACACGGTGGATTAACGTATCGGGTTGGTGGAGATACGAAGGGGTGGGGAGAAAGCGTTGATGTGATGCTGGGTTTGCAGGTGACCGACCATCTATTGTTTTGCTTGTCGTACGATGTTGGAATGACTTCCTTGCGCAAGTTCAATGATGGATCTGTGGAGGCTACGGCGCGCTGGTGGTTTAGTCCGCCGGATGATGTCACAGAAGTAGGTACCAATAGGCCGTTTTAATCGTTGAGAATAGCACGGACGCCTTCCCCCAATTTGGGTCAAACAATCAATTTCAGTTCAATCAATGAAGCGATACATAGTCCTATTACAGCTTGCACTGGCTTTCAGTGCTGTTTCTCAGACGACTATCATCGATCGTTTTCGCCAAAAGGATGATCGAAGTTTCCCTATACGCCTTGAAAATGCCAGCACGCTCAACTTGCCTGGAACGGATTATGCGCCGGCATACTACGACAACGGTCTCATTTTCGTTTCTGCCAGATCCAAACGAGGGCCCCGCGACGAAAAGACCAAAGAGCCTTTCATGGAGCATTTTTTCGCGGCATTTGACGCACTTGGAAAACTACTTCCACCCCAAAGATTTGAATTCAATGCCCTCAAGAAATCCGATTTTCACGAAGGTGCGGTTACTTTTACACGTGATTATAAAACGGTTTTCATTTCCCGCAACAACAACGAGGGTGGCGTTATCAAAGCCGGAAAATCCGGAATATCAACCCAAAAAATTTATCAGGCCCAGTACGGATACCCCGATTGGTCCAATCCAATTGAGTTGCCGTTCAACAACAACGAGTACTCGTGCATGCATCCCAGCCTAAGTCCCGATGGTAACAGGCTGTTTTTTGCTTCCGACATGCCCGGAGGCTTCGGAGGTTTTGATTTGTATGTAGTAGGAAGAACGGAAACGGGGTGGGGGGCTCCCATCAACCTAGGGCCGGGAGTCAACACTGATAAGCAGGACTTGTTTCCTTTTATAGGTTTTTCCGGGGCTCTGTTTTTTGCTTCCAACGGCCGATCGAATACACTCGGGGGGATGGATATCTATTTTGTCAACGATCCGCTCAACAGTCCAAAAGAAGTCATCAATTTGGGGGAACCGTTTAACTCTGAGGGTAATGACCACAGTTTTATCATCGATGAAGATGGCCACAGTGGTTATTTCGCCAGCGATCGTAAAGATATGAGCTATGGCAAAGATGATATCGTTCAGTTTTTTGCCCCCAAGGGTATCGAAGGAACAGGCGTGCCTGAAACAAGTATGGCGCTCATCTCCGTCATTGACAATAAAACCGGTGAGCCACTTCAAGATGCGGAGATCCGAATTCTGGAACCTACCGATGATGGTTTTGTCAGCGGTGAAAGTGATTTTTATTCGCTTGATATGGTGCCACGTCAAGATGACCCCAATGCCTTTACCCTTAGTTTGGTGAGAAAAGGCGCAGCCCAACTTGGTCAACCTAATTTTCTCTCCGACGTAGAAGGCAGTGCTACCGCCCGCTTTACACGCTTTAAACAGTACCTCGTGCTGGTCAACGCAAAAGGCTATACCCCCAAAGAGCAGTTTGTATTGGTTGATTCTGACGAAGATAAAAAACTTGAGTTTAAGTTGTCGGAAGCTCCCCCCTGTTTGCGGGCAGGTGGTATTGTACTGACCACAGAGTTTAGTACACGCATTGCCAATGCTTCCATCCGGTTTGTTCACCGTAGCACCGGTCATACGGAAACCGTGCGTACTACCTGGAGCGGTGAATTTGACGCCTGTTTGCCCCTCGATGGTGATTACGTCGCCTATGTCGAACGCCCAGGGTTTAAGACTGAAAACTACCGGCTTACGGTTTCAAAAGGAGATATTGCGTTCCAAGAAGTTCGGCTGCGCCCCAATACCGTGGTGGCCTCCGTTGAGGAAACGATGCCACTGGCAAATGGCTTATCAGAAGGTTCCGTGCTCATTCTCGATAAGTTTTTTTACGAGTACAACAAAGCCACCCTCAATCAGGGTGCAATTAGACATTTGGATGTTATACTCGATCTCCTGAAACGATATCCTGACATGGAAATCGACCTCGTTTCTCATACCGATACCCGAGGGGATGCAGCACTCAACCTAGAACTCACCCAAGAGCGCTCTAAAAACGCCAAAATTTACTTGGTCGTGAAGGGGGTGGATGAAAACCGGATCAACGCCATCGGAAAAGGCGAAACGGAGCCGCGCAACCACTGTAAAGAAGGCATAGATTGTTCTGACGAAGAGCACCAACAAAATAATCGCCTCGAAGTAAAAGTCCGTAAACTCGGAAAAGCCGTAAAGCCTTAATCTCCTACTGAACGGGGGTAATCGGCTTGCCTTTCTAAAATTATCTGTATCGTGTCAAACCATTGTCTCGAAATGGGGTTTAATTTTAGTGATTGGTTGGGTGGTCAAGTTTGAGACCATAAAAAGCTGTTTCGCGCTATAAAGATTTCCACCTGAGTACTCACTCTTTTCATCGCAATCAATCAACTCCGTACCACTTCCATGTTCTCCCGACTGTTGTGCCTTATTCTCTGGGTTTCGCCTTTGGTATTGTTTGCCAAAGTACGGGTGAATCCTGCTGATAGTTCTAATGCCGGTACGGATGGACCACACGTGTTCTATCGGAACAATGGGGTGGTGGTGAAATACGTCGTAATGCGTCATAACGGGCCTGCTGCCTGTACACAGTTTTTTCCCGACAAGCAGTCTGCTGTGTTGAGTTGTACCATCCCTGAAACCGGGGATACATTTTCTTTCGCCCTTCGCGAAAAATTATCCGTCCCGCCGGCCATTTATCCCGCTGCCAATCGGTTGCTGGTATTGTCTGATATTGAAGGTAACTTTCAGGCGATGAAAATGATGCTGCAAAGTGCAGGCGTCATAGACAATCAATTGAATTGGATCTATGGACAGGGACACTTGGTTTTATTGGGTGATTTTTTTGACCGTGGCTTGCAGGTCACAGAGAGCCTTTGGCTCCTCTACAAATTAGAAGGTGAAGCTGAAAATGCCGGCGGTAAAGTGCATTTTATCTTGGGAAATCACGAGGTGATCAACTTACAGGGCAATACCGAGTATGTTCGAAGAAAGTACCTTCAGAATACTCGTATCCTTCAAGAAGACTATCATCGGTGGTTTGACCAAAATTCCGAATTGGGCAGGTGGTTGAGAACCAAAAATGCGGTGGAAAAAATCGGAGACTATGTCTTTTGCCACGGGGGTATAAGCATGGATATTGTGCATGCAGGACTGAGTATTGCTGAGATCAACAGAATTGTTCGCCAAAACTTGGGTAAAAAAGACTGTTGCTTAGAAAGTACCATCGCCAATGCTGTTTTCGACCACAAAACAGGTGTTTTTTGGTATCGTGGACTAGCCAAAAACATGGTTCCCCCAGAAGAGGTAGCGGCTATTTTGTCTTTTATTGGGGCAAAAAAAATGGTTGTCGGGCATACCCTCCAACCTTTTCCGACCGCTTTTTACAACGGGCAAATCATTTGTATTGACATGTATCACGAAGAAAACCTCCGTCAGGGATTTGTGCAAACACTGTTGATAGAGAATGAAAATTGTTATGCCATCAATACGAACGGGTACAAGATACCCATCGTCAGTGTTGCAAGACCAGCCCTTAAAACGTACCCTTCGCAACGCTAACCCACACCATCGGATAGCGCGTTTTTGCACGTCGGATCCACTCACAAGTAGCCCGGTTTAAGGGTTACTGCGGGGTATTCCAAACAAACGAGATGTTACAATGGGGACAAAAAAGAACCCTGCCGTAATGATACTGACCAGTAGGTCGGCAAACTCACTCTCAACCCAGATGGCCCAAGCATGGCCCTCCATAAAATGGCAGGGAAGCGAAAGAAATAATTTTACCCCCAAAATGCCGATGACAAGAAATGCACTGGTTTCCAGGAAAGGATATTTCTCCAGCAGAAAAACAAACCACTGGGCTACAAAACGCATGGCTAAAATGCCAATAAATACACCCGTACAAATTAAGTATATATTATCCGTGAAGGCAACAGCAGCAAAAACATTGTCCAGTGAAAAAGCCAAATCCATGATCTCTACCGCAATAATGGTGGCCCAAAAGGAACCTACAACCCCGCGTGTAATCCTGTAAAACCACTTTTCCTCCTTTGCCAAG
>JBIPOY010000006.1:0-23119 GCA_044378705.1 Saprospiraceae bacterium | reverse complement strand
AGAATTGCCTAGCGTGGCCAGGACGATGAACTTTCGGGTGGTATTGCGCGACAACGATTGGTTGGCTGGCTGTACCGATGAGGACAACGCCGTGGTTACGGTCTCGGCTGCCTCCGGGCCATTTGTGGTTTCTGCGCCCAATACCAGCGTCCTTTGGAACGTGGGTGCTACCCAAACGGTTGCCTGGGATGTCGCCAATACAACGGCGGCTCCTGTTTCTTGTGCCAATGTGCGTATCCTGCTTTCCACCGATGGTGGCTATACCTATCCGGTGGTGTTGTCTGCCAGTGAGCCCAATGATGGCTCCGCAAACATCACGGTTCCCAACAATGTGAGCAGTACTTGTCGTGTGAAAGTGGAGGGCTTGGGCAATATCTTTTTTGATATTTCCAATGTCAATTTTGCGATTGAACCGCCGGTTGTCCCCACATTTTTCATCAGCACCAATATTGCTGCTGCAACGGTGTGTGCCGGTGAAAACGCCACTTTCAACGTTGATCTGGCATCTGCGCTGGGCTTTAACACGCCCGCAGACATTACCCTCACGGGCGCCCCTGTCGGTGCCACGGTAACCATCGGCACCAATCCGGTTATTCCTGCGGGTTCGGCGGTGGTTACGATCAGTGATTTACTGCCCGCCATGGCGGGTGTTTATACCTTGAACATTGAGGCGGTGGCCGGAGCGGTGACCCGCAGTGCCGTGGTGACCATTACGGTACTGCCGGGGGTACCCGCTACGGCGACCCTCAACAGCCCTGCTGACGGTGTTACGGGACTTGCCACTGTTGCTACGCTTGCTTGGACGGCCAATTATGCCTCTTCCTCTTTGGTCGAAGTAGCCACCAACCCTTCTTTTGCACCCGGCTCGATCGTGTCAACACAGAGTGTGGGTGCTTCCACGGTATCTGTGGCCGGGTTGGGTTCGGCTTCAGTGTACTACTGGCGGGTACGGACATCCAACAGTTGTGGTGAGGCGGTTTTCTCTCCTGTTTACGCTTTTCAAACGGGCAGTGCTTCTTGCGGCAACGATTTTAGCAGCACCGATGTGCCTAAAAGCATTGACTTGGCCACCGTAAATACCGTCGTTTCTACACTCAACATTCCTACGAATAAAGTCATAGCAGATGTCAACGTTAGTTTGGCCATTACCCACACGTACACAGGTGATTTGATTGCGCGTTTGGTTGCGCCTTCCAACGATACGATTGATTTGTTTGACCAACCGGGGGTTCCTGCTTCTCCCTACGGTTGCGCGGGGGCCAATGCCACGCTTACTTTTGACAGCCAAGCGTCTCAAACAGCGTTGATATTGGAGGGGCTTTGCAATGGAACGCCACCAGCCCTCAGTGGCGCATTCCAATCCATTGAGCCATTGAGCGCGTTGAATGGGAAAAATGCCCAAGGCACGTGGAAGTTGTTGGTGACCGACAATTTTGCAGAAGATGGAGGTTCTCTTACGGCTTGGAGTCTTTCCTTATGTTTCCCGGTTTCTATACCGGCAGGCAATGTATTGGTGAATACACCTTTATCGGTGTCTTCCGGGGGTAGTAGTAACGTTGCCACAGCCAACCTTCAAATCAGCACGACGGGTACGACCGCACAGGGGCAGTACATTGTATTGAGCCTGCCACAGCATGGATTCTTGACGTTGAATGGTGTTGTTTTGGGTATTGGAGGTGTTTTCACGCAGGCTAATATTAATGCCGGTGCGGTTGTATACACCAATAATGGCGACCAGGCCATCACCGATAATTTCCATTTTGATGCTTTGGATGCCAACAACAGTGGTTGGTCGCACGAAGGGGTGTTTAACATCAATGTGCTCGCCAACAACCTTTCGGCTACGGCAGCTCAGACACAATCTGTGCTTTGCTACAATGGTACAACAGGTGAAATCACCGTTGTCGCCACCGGACTTAATGGCACGTATTCCTATCGTCTCAATGGCGGAGCAGCTCAAAGTTCAAACATCTTCAGCAATTTGGCTGCCGGAACATACACAGTGGAAGTGATTGGACAATTTGGTTTTTCTGTTTCAATTGCGCCCATTACCATTGACAATGCACCTCAAATTGTGGTGAGTGCCACGGTCACAAGCGATGACATAGAAGTGTTGGCATCCGGCGGCAACGGAGCGCTGACATACAGCCTCAACGGGATTGATTTCCAGACAGAACCTGTATTCAATGATTTGGCCAATGGTATTTACACCGTTACGGTACAGGATGAAAATGGTTGTATTGCCACTACTCAAGTAATTATCGCGGTGAATTCGCTGTTGGTTTCTGTGGTTTTACAAAGCCCTATTTCCTGCTTTGATGGCAATGATGGTGCTATTCAGGTAAATATTGGCGGTGGACAAGCGCCGTATTCTTTTATTCTCAACGGTGGTACACCGCAGTTGTCCAATGTATTTTCAGGTTTGACGGCAGGTACCTATTCTGTCGCAGTGACCGATGACTTGGGTTTTAGTGCAACCTCCACGGACATTGTGCTGGACAATCCTACTGCGGTGGTAGCCTCTGCCAGTGCGGTACTCAATGCCATTGTCGTTACTGCTTCGGGTGGTACGGGCGTGTTATCGTACAGTTTGAATGGCGGTGCATACCAAAATTCCAATATTTTTTCTGGTTTAAGCAATGGGGCCTACATCGTGGGCGTGCGCGATGCTAACGGCTGTGAGGTTTTGACAACGGTGATTGTTGATGTTCCTCCGGTTGTGCTTACAGCAACCTATACCGCTATTCTCAATTGTTATGGGTCAGCCGATGGAATTGTTACTGCCAGCGCTACGGGAGGCATTGCCCCCTATACCTATGCCTTGAATACGGGCTCGTATCAGGCAAGTCCTGTGTTTACGGGTCTTGCTGCCGATTCGTATGTGTTGAAAGTGCGTGATGCGGTAGGAACAGAAGTTGTGGTTACTTTCGACATTACGGAACCAACGCAGGTGTCTGTTTCGGTGGCCGTAGTGGGTAACAATGCAACTGCAACTTTTTCGGGCGGCAGCTTACCTTATAGCTATACCACTACTGCGCCCAATCAGAATCTTCAGCAGTTGCCCAACGGCACCTACACGGTAACGGTAACGGATGCCAACGGCTGTGTCGGAACAACCACTTTTACGGTAAATGTGCCGCCACTTGCGTGGTCTTCAGTTGTTGCCAATGTTACCTGTTCTGGTGCTGTGGATGGCAGTGTCATCCTGACGGCTACCGGAGGCATTGCGCCCTATGAATTTAGTTTGAATGGCGGTACTTACCAATCCAGCAATCTCTTTTTCGGACTTGCTGCTGGAATGTACACCGTTTCTATTCGAGATACGGACGGCAATGAAGCCACGGGAACCGTTGTAGTAGGTAGTGCTCCGGCACTCGTACTGAGCGCTACTGTTTCAGGCAATGGCATCGTTGCTGTTGCGAGTGGCGGTACGGGTGCTTACCAGTACAGCCTCAACAATGGCCCACAACAAGCCAGCGGCACTTTCAGCAACCTGGCTCCTGGTAGTTACACCGTGGTTGCTACAGATGCCAACGGTTGCGCTGCTTCCGTTGGAAATCTAATGGTCACCAGCGCAGTGGTAG
Organism: Saprospiraceae bacterium; assembly: GCA_044378705.1. GTDB lineage: Bacteria > Bacteroidota > Bacteroidia > Chitinophagales > Saprospiraceae > M3007. The sequence goes on along the minus strand of JBIPOY010000006.1, from coordinate 19,535 downwards.
AGCCTTCGGAGGCTTGGGGACTGGCGGTATCACCCAATCCCGGCACCGGTTTGTTTCAATTGACCATGCAACAGGCTCCGGCAACTTTACGTACAGAAGTGTTTGATACTGCCGGCCGTTTGTTGCGTTCGATGGATTTTGCACCCAATGGCGGCACGTTTAGCACCTTGCTCGACTTGCGTGATTTGCCCAACGGCACCTATATGCTCCGTTTGACCGATGGTCAACAATGGGGTGGCGTTCGATTGAGTAAAGTGCAATAAACAACAGCTTACAACAATATTGATTGGAGGCCGTCTCACAAGTAACGATGTGAGACGGCCTTTTTCATGTTTACTGGGTTGTTGCCTTGAATTGTAATTTTCTCCTACATGGCGGCACGCGCTACCTTCGGCCCATCCAGATGATAATCTTCTCATCGAAACAGCCCTTCTATGTACAACAAAAGTAAGATGGCAGCAAATACACCCTTTACCGTATCCTTCTTTGGATATAAAAACTAAGTAACTGGTTAGCGTGGTTGCGTCTGAAACTTCCAAGGTTTTGTGTGCCCGTTGTCACGGACACGCAAAGTCTTGGAAGCAATTCAACGAAGTATTTGGTCGAAATGGGCTATTTTCCCAACAAAGCAAACATATTTTTCTTGTAGGCTTCCACACCGGGCTGGTCGAAAGGATTTACCCCGAGCAAATAACCGCTCACAGCACAGGCTTTTTCGAAGAAAAAGAACAGTTGTCCAAGGTAATACGGGCTTGCCTCTGGAATTTTAATGGTGAGATTGGGCACACCGCCCTCGATATGGGCCATTCTTGTGCCCTCGGCGGCTTTTTTGTTGATATAATCCAAATGTTTGCCGGACAAATAATTTAGGCCGTCAAGATCATCATCGGTATTGAAGATCTTGAGATCGTGTTCCGGGGTTCCAATTTCCAGTACTGTTTCAAATAAAAATCGCTGTCCATCTTGGATGTATTGTCCCATGGAGTGCAGGTCGCAAGTAAAATCCACGGCAGCGGGGAATATACCCTTGCCGTCCTTGCCCTCACTTTCCCCGTATAATTGTTTCCACCATTCGGCGATAAAATGGCACCGCGGTTCATAATTCACCAACAATTCAATGTTTTTTCCATTTTGGTGGAGTATGTTTCGCAGGGCGGCATATTGAAGGCATGGATTGTGCGCAAAGGGTTTGTTGCACAACGCAACGCCATCTGCTGCGCCCCGCAAGAGTTCTTCCACATTAATACCTGCAGCTGCGATGGGTAATAGTCCTACAGCCGTGAGTACAGAAAAGCGGCCACCGACATTGTCGGGCACCACAAAGGTTTCGTAACCTTCCTGCGTAGCAAGTGTCTTTAGGGCTCCGCGGGTTGCGTCAGTAGTGGCGTAAATACGTTCTTTAGCACCTGTTTTGCCGTATTTTTCTTCCAGTTTTTGTTTAAAAATACGGAAAGCAATAGCAGGTTCAGTGGTGGTGCCTGATTTGGAAATAACGTTCACAGAAAAGTCCCGATTTCCGATGACCTCCAGTAATTGCGTGAGGTAGGTGCCGGAAATATTGGTCCCGGCAAAATAAATTTCCGGGGTTGACCGCTGTTGGTCGGTTAGGTTGTTGTAAAAGCTGTGCTGACAAAATTCAATGGCAGCTTTAGCGCCCAAGTAAGAGCCTCCGATACCAATTACCACCAATACCTTGCTTTGTTGTTGAATCCTGTTGGCAGCAGTTTTAATCCGTGCGAATTCTGCACGGTCGTACTGGAGTGGCAGATCTAGCCAGCCCAGAAAGTCATTGCCGGGCCCTTCTCGGCTTTCGAGTAGTTGGTCGGCGGCAACCACCAGGGGTTCAATGGCCGCCATTTCGTGCGCGGAGATAAATGATTCCGCAGGGGAGTAGTCAAATTGGATCATAACAAAATGGGCGTATGCTGTAGTCGTAAGACTTGTTCGTGGGCGAAATAAATTTGTAACTGGTTAGGTGGCACGCTGTCTGGCCTAAAAAATGGCCACTTTATTGTTTCAGACGCGACCACGCTAACCAGGTACATAAATTTGTGGAGATTGGGTCGGAGGTGCGATTAGACCTTTGCCAATTCGCCTTTCAGGAACTCGATGACCTTGATTTCAATGGGATCTACGTTGCGCAGTTCTGCCAGATACACGGAAACCCAGTCGCCGAGGTGTACCAGGTAAAATGCTTTTTCTATCAAAGATTTTCCTTTTGACCACAATTCGATGCTGGTGTGGGTGTAATGCTCGACGATGTCTTTGTTGATGTCGGTACGTACCGATGTTCGGTTGAAATCATCTCGGTTGCGCAACCAGATGACGGCTACATCGGGGCGTTGATCACGCCATCCTACGAGTTCGTTGTGGTTCATTTCAGGAATTACGTGGTGCCAGCAGAGCATTTTGGCATTTTCATTGATTTGTTGGCGCCAGCGTACGGCGACGGCTTCCATTTGGTCGGCACAATAGATGACGGGTGTTTTTCCCTGGAGGAAACCGGCAATCTTATGCGCTTGTTTTTGAATGGCTGCCAGGTCGCGGGTGAGGAGTTTGTGCGCGGCGGTTACGTTGTTGAAGAGTTTGCCGGGGATCATTTTTGCGGCCCGCAGCACGCCAAGTTGTGCGACAATAGAGTAGCCCATACAAGCGCGGGGACTACTCCAGCCACCGGGAACCTGTACATAATCGAGGCCGTGTTGCTTGGCCAATTCGATCAATTTGCCACCCGAAGCAATGCAGACGATTTTAGCGCCTGTGCTGCGTAGTTGTTCGAAGGTGCTGAGTGTTTCTTCCGTATTGCCGCTGTAAGAGGAACAGATGGCGAGGGTGTTTTTATTGATCCAGGCAGGCGCATGGTAACCCTTGCTGACCACGATGGGTAGTTTGCAGGTACCGCGCACAAAATCTTGTACGAAACCGCCACCGATGCCGCTACCGCCCAATCCCGAGATAAAAATGGATCTGAACGGGGAACTGTGTTTTTTAAGGGTAATTTTTTCAGCGATTTGAAGCGCTTCCTCCAATTGGTCGGGAAAGCGGGCGATCATTTTATCCATGAGTAGAGTATTTGAGCAGACAATTTAAATAGCTTTTGAGTGGCGCACAAAGGTAAGCCCGTTGCGGGAAGGGCAAAAAAAATCCCTCACAAGCTGAGGACTTGCAAGGGATTCCGTACGTTGAGAGGTTTCCAGCGGATTCGAACCGCTGTAGCAGCTTTTGCAGAGCTGTGCCTAACCGCTCGGCCAGGAAACCATGGAACACCATCGAAACGGGCTGCAAAGAAAAGGATTTTTTCTTTAAACCACCAAAAAGAATTTCAATTGGATTTTTATTTTTTTTAAATGATCCAAAGGAGGTTCATGTCATATATTTGGGCGCTCTTAGCCGGATACCATATTTCATTTGCAAACCAATTTGTTCACTTCTATCACATTTTGATCTAAAACTTATGGGCAAAGAATTACAAACGCTCGATTATGTAGTTTTTTTCATTTACTTCATCATAGTGGCAGGCTACGGCTACTGGATTTACCAACGGAAGAAGAATCCTGAGACCAGTGTCAACGATTTTTTTCTAGCGGAAGGGTCTTTAACTTGGTGGGCTATTGGGGCATCGCTCATTGCTTCCAACATCAGTGCGGAGCAATTTGTGGGTATGTCTGGTTCAGGTTTTGCGATGGGTTTGGCCATTGCATCGTACGAATGGATGGCTGCGTTGACCTTGATTGTAGTGGCGGTATTTTTTATGCCCGGCTACATCAAGAACAAGATATTCACCATGCCGCAATTTCTTGAGAAGCGGTATAGCCCGTTGGTAGCCACCATGATGGCTGTTTTTTGGCTCTTGGTGTATGTATTTGTCAACCTTACGTCCATTTTATACTTGGGAGCCATTGCGGTTTCAACGATTTCAGGGTTTAGTTTTCTGGCGTGTTCCTTGTTTTTGGCCACATTTGCCATTATCATCACCTTGGGTGGGATGAAAGTGATTGGCTATACGGATGTTATTCAGGTGGCTATTTTGGTATTGGGCGGTTTGTGTACCACGTATCTAGCCTTGGATTTGGTGGCGCAGCAGAGTGGTTTGTCGGGTGCTTGGGCCGGCTTGGGTCAATTGCAGGAGCAGGCGCCGTCACACTTTCACATGATTTTTGACGAATCAAACAAGTACTACAAGGATTTGCCGGGTCTTACGGTGCTTTTTGGAGCCATGTGGATTGCCAACCTCAACTACTGGGGTTGCAACCAATACATCACCCAGCGGGCCCTTGGTGCGAAAATTGAGACAGCGCGCAGTGGACTCTTGTTTGCAGCTTTTTTGAAATTATTAATGCCCATTATCGTGGTGCTTCCGGGTATTGCGGCTTTTGTTTTGTACCAAAAAGGTATGTTCCAGTCTGAAATGGTGAATGAACTTGGCGTGGTGAAGCCTGACAAAGCGTATCCGGTGCTGCTCAATTTGCTGGGTCCTGGTTTGAAAGGTCTTTCTTTCGCAGCCCTGACGGCAGCCATTGTGGCTTCATTGGCCGGGAAAGCAAATTCTATTGCCACCATTTTCACCTTGGATATATATAAAAAGTACATCAACAGGGGTGCTGACGACGGCGTTCAAGTGCGCATGGGCCGCTGGGTCATCATTGTTGCCATGCTCATTGCCATTTCAGTGGCGCCACAGTTGCAAAAACTGGAACAAGGGTTTCAGTTCATTCAGGAATTTACGGGTTTGATTTCCCCCGGTGTGGTAGCCATCTTCCTGTTGGGCTTTTTCTGGAAAAGGGCCACGGCAAATGCTGCATTTGTGGCGGCACTGCTCACGATCCCGATGGGACTGGCATTCAAAAGCTATATGCCGGAAATGCCATTCCTCAATCAAATGGGCTATGTTTTTCTGATTTTGGTGGGGTTGATGGTGTTCATTAGCTACTTAGACCCTCGCAGCAAGCAAAACAAAGATGCACTGGAAATAGACACCCAATCTTTCCGTACTTCGTCGGCTTTTGCGGCTGGCGCACTGCTGATTATTGGAGTGCTTGCAGCGCTGTATATTGTGTTTTGGTAACAGCAAAGTGGTTGCGTTTTTTGCGTAACAGCCCAATGGTAGCATAAGTGTTGGAACAATAAAACCGCCGAGACGTTGACTGCGTCTCGGCGGTTTTATTGAATGCGGGTGGGTATGCTGCCACCGTTTAAATTCCTCCCAAGCAAATATATTTCATCTCTAGGAAATCTTCTATTCCGTACTTAGAGCCCTCTCGTCCAATGCCACTTTCTTTCATACCGCCGAATGGGGCCACGGTAGTAGCGATCAGGCCGGTATTTACGCCTACCATACCATATTCGAGTGCTTCGGCTACCCGGAAAACGCGGCCAATGTCTCGGCCGTAGAAATAAGCGGCCAGACCATAGGGGGTATCATTGGCCATGGTAACCACTTCTTCGTCGGTTGAAAAACGTGTAACAGGCGCCACCGGGCCAAATATTTCCTCGTGCATGATGTCCATACTTGTTTCAACATCTGCCAAAATGGTGGGTTGGAAAAAAGTGCCCTCCAGGGCGCCGCCTCCAGTAATGACCCGTGCGCCCTTGTGGGTAGCATCGTTGACGAGGCGTTTTACTTTTTCCAGGGCTTCCGTGTTGATGAGTGGGCCGATGTTGACGCCCTGTTCGGTGCCGATGCCGACTTTTTGTTTCAGTACAGCGGCGGTAAATTTCTCTAAAAACTGTTCGTACACCCCGTTTTGAACAAAAAGGCGGTTTGCGCAAACACAGGTCTGACCGGCATTTCGGTATTTTGAAATGATGGCGCCCTCTACTGCGGCATCCAGATCTGCGTCGTCAAATACGATGAATGGCGCATTTCCGCCGAGTTCGAGGGATATTTTCTTCACGGTATCGGCGCACTGGCGCATGAGCAGTTTCCCAACCTCAGTGCTGCCGGTGAACGACAATTTGCGTACGACAGGACTGTCTGTCATTGTTTTACCGATGGTGGGGGCATCTGTCCCGGTAACGATGTTGAACACGCCTGCAGGGAATCCGGCGCGGGCGGCCAATTCGGCGAGTGCCAGCGCTGAAAGCGGCGTCTCCTCGGAGGGCTTCAGCACAACGGTACAGCCTGCTGCGAGGGCTGGCGCCACTTTTCGGGTGATCATGGCGTTTGGAAAATTCCAAGGGGTAATGGCGGCGACCACGCCAATGGGTTCTTTGGTGACCAACAGACGGACACCGGGAACGTGCGGTGGAATAATATCACCATAAGCTCTTTTGCCCTCTTCTGCAAACCACTCGATGAAAGACGCGCCGTACCGCACCTCCCCCATGGCCTCCGGCAGCGGTTTGCCCTGTTCCATCGTCATCAGCAGCCCCAAGTCGTCCACATTTTCAAGGATGAGGTCGTGCCAACGGCGTAGGATAGCAGCGCGGGCGGCGGCGGTTTTGCGGCGCCATTCGGGCAGTGCTTGAGCGGCAGCGTCTATGGCCTGTTGTGTTTCGGTGTTGGTGCAATCGGCTACTTGGGCAATTTCGCTGCCGGTTGCCGGATTGGTAACGGAGAATGTTTTGCCGGAATTGGCAGAAACCCATGCGCCATTGATGAAGGATTCAGCGTGGAGGAGGGTAGTGTCACGTAGGAAGGACATTGCTTGAGGGATGATTGGTTTAGTGTAACCACCGAGGTCGTTACGGTTTAGTATATGTTGACGCGGGCGCTTCGGCCGTTTCTAGGGTCTGCAGGTGCTCTTCCAAGTCGGCGAGCCACTTATCCAATTGGTCGGTGGCGGTATTTTTGAGTCGTTCGAGCCATTGTTTACCGTTTTCGGTATAAAAGAGGAAATAAACAGCTCCGGCAAGGAGTGCGGCGGCCAACAGTATTTCGGAAACAGATCTTTTTTCCATGACAAGTTAGTTTTCCAAGGGTTCAAGTGACAAGTCTGTTTCTGCTGTATTCGTAAGGGCGTCGGGGGGCGTTTCTTTTTTTTGAAGACGTTTTCGGAGGGTTGCAACACTCCGTCGGAGACTGCCGTATATTTTTGATTTTTCCGGCACATATCCGTTGACCTCTGAACCTTTCCCGGGTGATTTTCCGGCCACCAAAGTAGGGAAAAATTTGATGGCCATGGGTGCGAGTAATTTGACCAACAGGGCCATTTTAGGATCCTTGACGAGTACGTCAGTCAGAAATGTTACCCATGATGGGAGTCGGCCCAACACATCTGATTCGGGCGTATTCCCTTGATTTTCCTTTGCTTTACCACCAAAAATTCCGCGTACAGCATTTTTGAGTAAGTTGGCGGGTTCAATTTCTGCACGAATTTCCAGCATGGTTGTTTTTAATTCGCTGCGTTGTTGCACCATTTTGGCCTTTAATTCGGCTTTGCGGCGGCGAAGTTCGGTAAGGCTATTCATAGTTCAGACGGGTTTTCAGGGGTTTCATCGCGCAAAACAGACTCGATAATGCGGTTGCGCACGAAGGGGCGAATGAAACGAAAGGATAAAAAGCCTATCGGCAAAAACAGCAAGCCTGTCAGGGCAAATCCTGCGGGGCGGTTGTGGATATAATCGCCCAACCACCAGGCAAAACCTATGGCAAGAAACAACAACATCAGCACCATGAAGGTGAATGCTGCGAGCGCACCTGCTATCTCTGCTGCATATTCGGATATTTTCTCGGTAGAGGTCAGGGAAAAATAGGCCCAACGGGTCTCGAGGTGCTCATTCACCTGCTCAAAAAGCCGGTTTAACAGTTGATCTTCTGTGTTTTCTGGTGTCATCTGCTTGTTTTTATCCACATACTAGTTGGGTGGCTCGCGGTCTGGCTTTAAAGGAATCATATTTTTTTCAGACGTGACCACCCAACCGGTTGCGTTTTGGTGAAATATGTACAGCGAAGTTATTACCTCTTACCGAAGTGAGTGGTTGACAACCGTCATCCTCAACTCGAACCTAAATCATGTCAGCAAGTATTTCAAGAGATCAACTTTGTATGGTGTATCGTTACCGGAGTTTCTTCTTTCCTTTTGAGTTGTTTTTTAGTACACGGAATGCAGTAAAAAAGAGCAACTGGTTGGGTGATCGCGTCGGAGACAAAAAATGGGCCTTTCTAGGCTGGACAACGTGCCGCCCAACCAGTTATAAAAATTTAAGATGCTATCACCCTTCTGCAATCAGTCAAAGGAGTGTTAACCGTACTTTGACAACGGCACAACGCCTAAAATCACCATAAAAGTACGAAATTTTAAATATAATTGTTCTATGACGCGTTCATTGTTGAATCAATAAATCAGTATATATGTATTATAGCCTCAAAAAAATCGTCGAAAGGTTGTTCATTGGTGGAGTTTCAGGGGCGTTGTTGGTAATTGCCTTTGTGTTGTTTGCGACGGCCTGTCGCAACAGCGCGCGTGTGGAAGGTCAGTCGGGGAATGTCACGAGAGGGGCAGTTGCTGTTGGCTCCAATAGTGCTTTCTATGAACCTCCTTGTGCACGGATTCCGATTGTCAGGGACATTGTTGTTTCTGATTTTTTTGAATATATGGACACCATTGTTGGCCGCTATGACACGTTGGCCTATCGGTTGAGTGAGCATCTGTTGTTGCGTGCCAACCCTTGGATTTTGGATACGTTGGTGTCCACGGATTACTATTACCAGTTGTCTCGGGGCAATTTTGTGTACGATCAGCGGAAAATGGTGGTGCTGAGTATGGGTGACACTCTGCTTGTTCCGGGGCCTAAAGCAGGGGCTGCCTTGGTTGAAAAAATGGCAAAAACCAGTCTTGATATCAATATTCCGGCCTTTGAAATGCGTATTTTGGAAGGTGACAGTGTCTTGTTTACCATACCTATTCGGGTGGGTAAAAACCAAAAAAAATACCTAGAAATGGCGGGCCGTACGGTGGATCTGAGGACACGGACGGGGTCAGGTGAAATATTCAGGGTCAATCGTTATCCGATTTTTTTTGACCCGGTTACGGGTGAAAAATTTGAATTTACCAAGCGTGACGACCAACAGATCACCTATATGCCCCAAATTCCGTGGCTAGAGCCTTCCCTCAACCGGCAGCGTTATGGGCAGATGATTCATCCGACAACCAATCCGAGGACACTCGGGAAAGCGGCGTCAAACGGATGTATAGGTGTCAGCGAAGCGGATGCGTGGCGGGTGTATGTTTTTGCGCCGTTGGGCACTCCGGTGCTGGTTCGCTATGATCTAAAAACGATCAACGAACATGGTGACACGGTTCAATACACAGATATTTATCGGACAAAGAAACCTAGATTAGCCGCAAGTTTTGGGATGGGCACTATTTTTTATGCACAAAAAACGACCGGAATCTGTTTGTGTGATTCCATTTTTTAGTTCCAAGGGTCTTCAAAAAATAGTCCTGAAAAAGCGTATCTCCCAAGTTATGGGGTACGCATTTTCAGGACTTAATATTGGTTTTATCGGTTAGTTTTTGGGTCTTGTCTGGTTTTTTGGGGCGGTTTTTTGGGGCCTTGGAGTAGGATTGGGAGCGGGTTTTTGATTTTGCTGGGCAGGTTTGGTCTGTTCCCACTTTTGTCTGTGATAATCTTTGGCTTCGTCCGGCTGGGTTATTGGCCTTGGAGCGGGGGTCGGAGCGCGGTAATCGGGCTTGTCGGCTTTGGGCGGGTATTGTTTGGGTGTTGGGACCACCCGTGGAGGCCGTTCAGGTGAAGGAGCAGGAGTTGCGTCTGGTTTTACTGGGGCCTTTTGGGGTGCCCAATCCGATCTTTTTTCTAGGTTTTTATCATTTTCCCGTTGCAATTCCTTTTTAGAGACTTCGTTTGACCGTTTTATTTCGGGGTACCGTGGTGCATTTTTTTCGAGATAATCTGCTTGTGATACGGCTTTTTTCGGGTTTTTCGCGTTGTAATCTTGGCGGTTCTGCTCAAATCGCCCATATTCTTTTAATCTATCCGGCAGCCGGTCTTTATCGGATAGAAATTCATCCGAGATGACCGTTCGGTTTCGGTCATGCCAATCTCTGACGCCCTCAGAAATGGTGGTTCCTGAGTGACGGTGCCCATTGTAGTGGTTGATAAAGTGGGTTGAAAGGTGGTTGTAATGCTCGTGATGGCTTGGATGATCAAAATACCAGTGCATGAAATGGTAAGAGGGTAGGTACACCACCACTACCCCGTATGGATAGTACTGAATACCCCAATCCCACCACCACGGGTAAGGGTGCCAACGCGGGTAGGGTTCCCACCAAGGGTAACCATACCAATAGGAATATGGGTAATAATAGTCGGGGGTATATACGTCTCTGTATTGTCTGTCATATAGGTCGTCGCCATCGTTGTCTTCGGACGTATAGCCGTTTTCGGCGGCGTAGTCATCGGCGGCAGCCTGCAATTCTGCTTTGGCATTGGGGTCGTTTTCAAGGGTTGTTTTCCAATTTTCCAGTTCTTCTGCGTGCGAACGAGCCACTGCTAGATGAAGGGAGTCTGTTTTTTGGATTACCCAAGCGGGGTTGTCGCGGTATGTTTCGCCGACCAACACCGTTAGCCGTAAATCTTGATTCAGGAGGTCAACCACCTCCGGCATGCCCAACAAGTGTCTGAAAGCTTCTTGTGCAGGCGTGGAATAGGCGGAGGTAAGCCGTTCAAAGGCCCCGTTGGTGGTCTGGTTCAGGTCCTTTATTTTTTCCAAGGTAAGCATCTGTCTCGACACAACCGCCAATGCATCTTCGCGTTTATATTCGGGCAATACCGCCAATGCATTTTTGAGTCCTGCTGCAGATTTCTGTTGCGCAACAAGGTCTTCAACCAGCCCAGGATATCTGTTTATATCATAAAAAACATCCTGAGCTTTGCGTGGAAAATCCTCCATCAGTGTTCGGAAGGCGGCGGTGGTCTTTTCTCGCATATCCTGCAATTTAATCAGTACCTCCGGATATTTGGTAGCCTCCAGTATCGCCAGTCGTGTTTCGGAAGGGTATAAAACCAAGGCTTCCACAGATTTTTTGTTTTCTTCCGCTAAATCGCGCAGCAGTGCCACATCTTTTTGTGCTAAGACTGCTGAAGCAGATAAAAGCGCCCCGACAGCGATTAATAGGATAAAAATTCGTGTTGTTTTCATAGTTCTTAGCGATTGTGTGTCTGCAAAATTGCGGGAAACACGGGTTGTATATTGGTGATGTTGGTCAATGGGAGCAATGATCATGGGTCAGGGTTTGGTGTTGGCTTCAAAGGGGGAAAGCTAGAAGTACACATAAAGCCGTGGTGGAGGCGCCCCAAACAGTGTGCCTCTTAAATCGTTGGAAAAAAATAAGTATCTTAGGGGGTGATAAGGCTACCGAAAAACACAGACATCGCCGTCAGCGGGCCGATTGTTTGGGAGGCCAGTTCCAACAATCCTGAAATATCAACTTCGATGACAACCAACGATTCATATTGGCAGTATCCGCCCTCCGTGGTTTTCCAACACAACGGTTCTTCAGAAGCAGGGTTAAGTAGCAAACAGGCTGCTCGGCGGTTGGTTGCCCGCAGAAAGCGGGAGCATCATACGCCGCAATGGTATCAGACAGCCCGGTTGTTTGCGAGGCAGTTTACCTCTCCCTTGGTGCTGTTGTTGGTATTTGCTGCATTTATGTCGTCTGCTTTGGGTGATTGGGGTGACTCTATCCTCTTGGTATCGATCCTTTTCCTCACGGGAAGCATCAGTTTCTGGCAAGAATACCGGGCAAATCGCGCAGTAGAACAACTTCGTGCGATGATGCACATCCACTGCACAGTGGTGCGCGATGGTGTGCCCCAAAAAGTGAACAAAGAAGCGGTGGTGGCTGGCGATGTGGTGTTGCTTGCTGCGGGCGATGTAGTACCGGGAGATTGCCTGGTGGTGGAGTCTACAGATCTTCATACCAATGAGTCGGCCCTCACAGGAGAGTCCTTTCCTGTGGAAAAAGAGCCGGGCATTTCGCCGGCGGATGCACTCCTATCTGCGCGATTGAATGCACTTTTTGAAGGCTCAAGTGTGATGAGTGGGACGGGCAGGGTGTTGGTGGTAAGAACGGGAGACTCGACTGAATTCGGCAAAATAACAGCGCAAATGGCCTCTGCGGAGCCTGAGACGTCTTTTCAGACGGGTATCCGGAATTTTGGCTACCTGCTGCTCCGAATGACGTTTGTTCTCTCCGCAGGTATTCTCATTTTCAATCTTTTTTTTGGCAAACCCATTGCCGCGAGTATCCTTTTTTCCATTGCATTGGCCGTTGGGCTTGCCCCGGAACTTTTGCCGGCGATTATGGTTACCACGTTGTCTGTCGGGGCCATGCGCATGGCTCGAAACAAGGTGATTGTCAAAAAACTGGACGCCATTCAGAACCTCGGCGCCATCAATATTCTGTGTTCCGACAAAACGGGTACGCTGACAACAGGTACTGCCAAGGTGGCTGCTACCCTTGGCTTGGAAGGTCAGTCCAGTGACCGAGTACGGCTTCTTGCTTGGCTGAATGCCTACTTTGAAACGGGATATTCCAATCCGTTGGATGCAGCCATTCGCCAGATCCCGAATATGGAGGTTGGCTTTTTCACCAAAAAGGATGAAGTTCCCTATGATTTTTTGCGCAAACGACTGAGTATTGTGGTACACGATGGGGAAAGAGACTTGATGATTACCAAAGGTGCTGTTGCCGAAGTCTTGGCGGTGTGTGACCGAGCAGAAAAATCCGGTGGTGATATTGTCCCCATTGAAAATGTTCGTGGGGCCATTGTTCAACAGTTTGAGTCCCACAGCGCTCAGGGTTTTCGTGCGATTGGTATTGCTTGGAAGGACGTGAGTGGCGACCCACTGATCAACAAAGACGATGAAACGGGCATGGTTTTTTCCGGCTTTTTATTGCTCGAGGACCCTCCCAAACCGGATATTCCGGCCACAGTCGCCAGCCTTACCAGCCTCGGTATCACGTTGAAAATCATAACCGGTGATAACCGACTGGCGGCGGCACACCTTGCCCGTCAAATTGGTCTCGACCACCACCATCTCTTGACAGGACACGATATTGCGGCATTGGGGGATGAGGCGCTTGTTCGTAAAGCTGCGTCGGTGAGTCTTTTTGCGGAAGTGGAGCCTCAGCAAAAGGAAAGGCTTATCCGTGCTTTGCGTGGGCAAGGGAATGTGGTGGGTTACCTTGGCGATGGCATCAACGATGCTCCAGCCCTTAAGGCTGCGGATGTTGGGATATCGGTTGACACCGCGGTGGATGTTGCCAAGGAAGCGGCAGACATTGTACTCATGGAAAAGGACTTGGAAGTGCTGCGCTTGGGCATTCTGGATGGTCGGAAAACGTACCTTAACACCATCAAGTATATTTTTATCACTACCAGCGCCAACTTTGGCAACATGTTTAGCCTCGCCGGTATTTCTCTCTTTCTGCCTTGGCTGCCTTTACTTCCCACTCAAATATTGTTGCTCAATTTTTTATCGGATATACCGGCGCTGGCCATCGCCTCCGATCGGGTGGATGAGGAACAGCTTGTCCGCCCAAAACGATGGGATATTGCCCTTATTCGCAGATTTATGGTCGTTTTTGGCATCCAAAGTTCTGTTTTTGATTATTTGACGTTTGGGTGCTTGCTCTTCTTTTTTAAAACAGGAGAAAAACAGTTTCAAACGGGGTGGTTCGTGGAATCAGTGTTGACTGAAATAATGGTACTGTTGATCATTCGAACGGTCCGTCCGGCGCTCCAGAGCCGTCCGTCCCCGTGGTTGCTTTGGATGAGCCTTGCAACAGCAGGTATTACGATGGTTTTGCCCTACTTGCCACTTGGGCTGAAACTTGGCTTATCGCCCCTTCCGCTTCCGATGCTTACTTTTATGGTTGCCATTGCATTGCTCTATGGTGTCATAGTAGAGACAACCAAACGACGTTTTTTTAAAACAGCAACACTTTGATGCTCATAAAGTGCCATGAGAGAAGGCATTATTAGCGTGTGCTGATGTATTGAATCAGCAAATCCCAGTATATTTTGGCGGTTTCTTTCAAGTGGTCGCTTTGGTGTTGTTGCCATTCCAAGAGGGTTACCTTGAGCCTAACGTTGGCGCGGTATGCTTTGAAGTATTCAAACAACCGTTGGTCTTCGGTGCTTTCAATACAGGGCCAATGCCGGCGGTAATGTTTCATAAAAACTTCAGAAAGTTCGCAATGACCGCCGGCCTCCAAGTCCATACATAAAAATGCGAGTTCATTCAGGATATCCAGTTTCCGAAAATGTGGATTGAACTCAATGCAGTCAAACACGATGGGCGCTTCCGGGAGGAGGAAGATGTTTCGGCTGTGCAAGTCGCCGTGTCCATCTACCCAAAAGCCTGTTTGGGCGCGTTCGTACAGGCGTGGTGCATGCTTGTCTAGGAACAGTGCGATGGTATGTTTCCATTGGCGGAGCATGCTACCGGCATTTTCCCCAAAAAGTTGTTGGCAGACGCTTTCAAGGTTGAACAAGTCCTCAAAATCGGCACGGGTTTCACTTTGTTGGTAAGGCGTTTGGCGCGGGGGAATGATGACAGAAAGGTGAAAGCGGGCGAGGGTCTCTGCCAATGCCATCAGGTGATGGTTTGAAACGGCGTTTTTTTTCAACAACCGATCCATCTGACATTGGTCATCCATGCGTTTCATGCGGACACACAGTTCAATGGCTGGAGTGTGTAGGTTGCCTATATCGGGTAGGCCATCGTCGGCAAGTCCGATGGGTAATACGTCGAGGTACATATCGGTAGCCAGCCGTTGGTTGAGGTGCAGTTCTTCCCGGCAATAAAAAGCACGTTTTTCCGGGGTACTGAAATCAAGGAAAGAAAATTGGACTGGTTTTTTAATTTTAAAAACAAACTCTGGCGTCATAATTACCCAAGAGATGTGGGTCTCTATCAGTGTTACGGGCTGCTTTCGACCGGGGAATCGCCCGTTGTCGGCGATGATTTGTACTTGATCGAGAGTCATGTCGTTGTTGGGAGGGTGGTGTAATTCAAGATGGCATCAACCATGGTTTGCAGGGGCATGGCGTCAGACCACAGTGTCAGGTGAGGTTCCGGGAGGGGTTCTTCTGCGTTTTTGATTTTTTCATATACGGCATAGTCCGCTTCGCTATCGGGGCGTGGGGTTTTCAAGCGTTCCCGAATAGTGGATTCTTGTGCGCATACTTCGACCCATCGCATTGGAACGCGACAATCGGCGGCCAGCAGGCGAAAGGGGGTTCGGATGGATTCTTTGTAAAAGGTGCTGTCCACCACCACATGCTGTGCATTTAAAAGAGTGGTTTTGGTTTGTTCAAGAAGGGTGGCGTAAACTTTTTCTTTGTCTTTTGAATTGTAGTGCCCCATCAAATGTAGTTCTCTGCGCAGCAAATCACTGTTGAGGTGGCGAATGCCTGTTTTTGCTGAAAAGGCCCGGGCGAGGGTTGTTTTGCCGGATCCGGGCAATCCTGAAATGAGAATCAGCATGGTGGTAGGGGCAGTGAAAACAAATTAAAATGCAGTTATACGATATTTGAATTGTCTATTTGAGCGCTGTTGGGGTTACAGCAACCAATACATAAGCCATATTGCTCCAACGGCCAAAACCAATCCGTAACCCAAACCGACCGTTTTACGTATATCCGGAGCTCCATTGAGCACACTGACTAGAAATTTGAAAACAGAGTTTGACATCACCGCCAGTAAGATAATGACTGCTGCTTCGTGATTTTGTACGGGAGTTGTGGCGGCCCATTTTGCGGTGTAAATGGTAATGGCATCAATATCGGCAACGCCTGCCACAGCACCGGATAGGTATGTCATTGCCGGGCTCAGCCATTGTCGGGAGGCCGACATAACCAACGTGATGCCCGTGTACAGTACCACGAAAAAAAGGGCATTCTTAACATCCAGAGGGTTTCCCGGAGAAAGGGGTATGACCTCCGATGTTTTTGTAGTTTTTCTAAAAACTTGCCAAGCAGGTACCAAACTTACGATAAACATCATCAAAAGCGGTATAAAAAGTTGTTTTGCGACCGTAAAAGCAAAAATAGACGCCCATACCATCACCCGAATAAACATAATGGAAGATGCCAATACAATGCCCGAACCATATGCCAAGGCGAGGTCTTTTCTTTCTCGGCTTTTTGCAGAAAAAACCCAAGCAATGAGGGTGGACGAAAAAAGGCCACCCATGATGGCGGTAATGAGGATACCTTTTTGTGGGTTGCCAAATTTTAACAATAAATACCCTGAAAAGCTGAATGAAAGCACCAATACGACGACGTACCCTAGGTCGCGCGGCGTCAAAAGACCATCCGGGCCGAACGGCGTTTTGGGTAACATCGGCAAAATCAGCAACGCCAGCACAATAAATTTGATGAAAGCAAACCACTCCTCCTCCGTAAGTTGATGGACAAACCCGTGGAGTTGCTCCTTGAGTGACAACACCGTTGTCATGAGCACCACAATGGTCAAGGACTCTTGCATCCGACCTTCGGCATTGGCAATGCCCAATAGAAAAGTGAGGAGCAGAGCCACCGGAGTTGTCAACCCTAGTTTACCTTTTTGTGTCTGTACGCCATACGCGATACCAATGAGCAGCAGGAATCCGCCCATCATGACCAGCAGCAGCGTTGGCGTGGTGTATTTTGATACCCAATCTGCAACATTTCCCAATATGGCAACCAACACAAACGTTCGGACCCCCCCCACATGCGCCGGTTGATCGTGGGTGTTGAACTCTCGTTCCAAACCGATGATGAGCCCGACACCTGCCGATACCACCAAACGGACGAACGTAGGCGTTAATATTTCCAGCAGTGAGGCATACCATTCCATGTATTCAAGGGGGGGCAAACAACAAAGTCAATCATTTTCGTCTCGCAATGTTCCGGTTACCAGCGGTAGCATACAATGACATTCGTCTATTTTCGAAATGATTCTATGACAGCAACGCTAGGATCATTTGAATTCTTTCATGTAAATTTTAACCAAGAGTAAAAACATGGCAATCATGATCGGGCCAAAAATAAACCCAATAAACCCGAACAATTGTAGGCCTATAATGACGCCAAACAGGGTGATGAGTGGGTGGGTGTGGCCAATTTTGTTCAGCAGCCACATACGCGCGAGGTTGTCTACCGTGCCGATGACAAACATGCCATATAAAAAAATAAAAACGGCATTGCCCGTCATTCCTTTTGACAACAACACCAATGTGAGGGGGAAAAACGCCAAAGAGACGCCTAAAAAGGGCATCATACCGGCAATAAAGGTAATGAAAACCCAAAACCATAAATCCTCCACACCTGCTATCCAATAACCCAAGAGCCCCGCCAAGCCCTGAACCACCCCCATCAGGGGTATGCCAAGCGCATTGGAATACACCAAATCGTTCAATTCCTTTCGGAGGTATTCGGTGTTTTCAGACTTCAGCGGCAGCCAATTGAAAAAAGAGGTCTCCATTTTTTTACCATCGGAAATCATGAACCACAGGATGAAATACGTGATCAGCAATTGAAGTATGCCGACCAAAGTGGCATTGAGGATGTTGCTTAGTTCCTGTACGCCCCAAGAAGAGATACTTTGTAAACGATCCGGGGTGAGAATGTGTACGCCAATGTAGCTTTCAATGCTGGCCATTAGGGTTTCCAAGGATTGCATGACTTGCTCGGTACTTTGAAAACCGGCGCTTAATTTTGCGCTCAACAATCGGATCAAGGCGTTGACGGGCAATAAAATGGCCACAAATGAGCAGAGCATCAAAATGCCGGCGGTCAGCTTTTTGTTCCACTTTTTAACGTCTACCAGGTAGTGCATTGGTTTTCGAAGCAGGACATAAAGGGTGTATGACCCCAACAATGAGGGCATAAACAGGCGTAAATTCCAAAAAATTAAGCAAAAAAGGCTCGAAATAAGGAAAAGTAAGAGTAGCTGACGAATTTGTGAATTGGGTACCACGGTCGTATTGAGTTGTATTTTTGGGTATTTGTCCCCGCCCATTTCAAGCGGATAATGCACGAAATTTTTGAACCTATGCAGCAGTTTCTATCTTTGCCAGCAGTCGGGGAGAAGGTGTTTGTGCTTTCACCTCAAATATACGTCATCCGCAGGCTTTTTGTGTCAAACAAATAGAATGCATAAAAATCTATCTCTTACAACATGAAACAGAAACTCCGCATGGGAATGGTGGGTGGTGGCCAGGGGGCCTTCATCGGCGCAGTACACCGCATGGCAGCGGCACTGGATGGCGAGATTGAGCTTGTCTGTGGTGCTTTCAGCAGCAATCCTGAAAAGTCAAAGACCTCAGGCGCCGATTTAGGTTTGTCGCCCGATCGATGTTATGGTACTTTCCAGGAAATGATCCAGCGTGAAAAACGCCTACGCCCCGATCGCAGGATGCAGTTTGTGAGCATCGTTACCCCCAACCACGTCCATTTTCCCCCTGCTAAAATGGCTTTGGAAAATGGTTTTCATGTCATTTGTGACAAGCCGGTTACGTTCAACCTAAAAGAAGCCCTGTCGCTGGAAAAAATTGTGGACAAGACCGGACTTGTTTTTGCGCTTACACACAACTATACCGGCTATCCAATGGTGAAACAAGCCCGTCAGATGATCCGACAAGGGGAGTTGGGCAAACTGCGCAAGGTGGTGGTTGAATACCCACAAGGGTGGTTGAGTACCCACGTTGAAGCCTCCGGCCAAAAACAAGCGGCTTGGCGCACCGACCCCAGTCGAAGCGGCATCGCCGGCGCCATGGGCGATATTGGCACCCACGCTGAAAACTTGGCGGAATACATCACTGGGTTAAAAATAACGGAAATGTGCGCAGACATCAGCACGTTCGTACCCGGCAGATTGCTCGACGACGATGGCAATGTATTGCTCCATTTTGAAGGGGGGGCAAAGGGGATTCTTCATGCCAGCCAAATTGCTGCCGGAGAGGAAAACAACCTAAATATTCGTATTTACGGCGAAAAAGGTGGTCTTGAATGGCGGCAAATGGAGCCCAATACCCTCATTGCCAAGTGGTTGGATAAGCCTACCCAATTGATCCGAACGGGAGTGGGCAACCTGAGCCCTGAAGCGCAGGCTGCCACCCGAATTCCCGGCGGCCACCCAGAAGGTTATCTGGAGGCATTCGCCAATATTTATAAAAATTTTGCGCACTGTGTTCAGGCCCGTATTGCAGGCATTGACCCCGATCCGATCCGCAACGACTTTCCTGATATTCGGGACGGTGTACGGGGCATGCGCTTCATTGAAAAAGTGATCGCCAGCGGTAAAAGCAAGGCAAAATGGGTGAAAATGTAATCCGTTGTTTAATAGTCAACACAAAGTGGTTGTGCATGAAATGTGCTCGCAATCATTTTAAAATCGTAACTGCTTAGGTGGCACGCTGTCTGGCCCAAAAAGGCCCATTTTCCGCCATACTTCGCAGATTTTTTTGACCGTAGCGCTGCTACGGCCTGCAAAAATCTGCTTCGTCTGGCAAAAAATGGCCACTTTTTTGTCTCAGACGCGACCACGCTAACCAGTTACTTAAAATCAAATATTTGCA
>JBIPOY010000502.1:0-2720 GCA_044378705.1 Saprospiraceae bacterium | reverse complement strand
ATATAGGTTCAGATTGTAGCGGTATTTGCTTTTCTCCGGCAAACGCCAGAAATCGTTGTATAAATGCCATTTTAATTGATTTTTTTAACCGGTGATGTGGTACGCTGTCTGCCCTAAAAAATCCACATTTTTTTCTCAGACGCAACCATCTAACCATTCACATAATTTTATTGTAGTAATTTTGAGAAAAATTAACCGGCCCTGTCCATTTTTGCTCCAAAATTATCCCCCATGCAACAATTCTTCTCTACCATTGTCCCCTCACTTTTTATCTTCTTTTTCCCCGCCTTCGCGCTGGCCCAAGTATCCGGCAAGGTACTCGACGATCGTGGGGAGCCTCTTCCCTACGCCACCGTCTATGTGCGCAACACCAGCAACGGCACCGTTGCCAATGCCTCCGGAAAGTATCAACTGAATGTAGCTCCCGGTGTACAAGAAATTGTATTTCAATACATTGGATACACAACAAAGGTGGAAAAAATTACTGTCGAAAACAAACCTGTTGTTCTCAACGTACGCTTGGAACCCGCTGACCTAGCACTCAATGAAGTCGTAATTACGTCTGAAGACCCTGCTGTACGCATCATGCGGGAGGTTATTGCAAAACGAAGATATTACAAAAATAAGGTGAAAGAATACGCCTGTGATGTGTACATCAAGGGGTTCTACAAACTCGTTGACACCCCCAAAAAAATAATGGGTCAAGACATTGGCAATTTAGGGGGTATTCTTGACTCAAACGGGACAGGCGTGCTCTACCTGTCTGAATCCGTGTCGAAAGAATATTTCCAAACTCCGCCCGACCGTAAAAAAGAGGTCATGATCTCCAGTATTGTCAGCGGCAGTGAAAATGGGTACAGCATCAACAGATCTACCCTCACCGATTTCAATTTATACGAAGAACGACTGGATATAGAGCGGGAAATTCTGTCGCCACTGGCAGACAACGCGTTCAACTATTATCGATTCAAATGGATGGGAAGCTATACGGACCTGAACGGTTATACCATTGAAAAAATACAGGTGACGCCCAAACGGAAAGAAGACCCAACCTTCAGCGGAATGTTGTATGTGGTGGATGCTTGGTGGAACCTGGCAGGGGCCGACCTGCGCCTTACCGGCAACGCCATCAAACAGCCCATGTTGGATACCATGCGCATTCAGCAGCAATTTGTGATGATCGGAAAACCTGATACATGGCGTTTGATCTCGCAAATAACAAGTTTCAAATTTGGGGTGCTCGGCATCAAAATCAATGGCTTTTTTAACAGTGTTTTCTCCCAATACAACCTAGAACCCGGCTTTGTAAAAAATTTTTTCAGCCGCGAAACTTTCAGTATTGCAAAAGAAGCCACCCTGCGGGATACCGCGTATTGGGCTGCCATCCGCCCGGTCCCCCTGACAGAGGAGGAACACACCGATTATATAAAAAAAGACAGCCTCCAAAAAATTTGGACCTCTAAAAGTTACCTCGACAGCCTCGATCGCAAGCAAAATAAATTTAGGATCAGTAATCTTATCCTGGGGTACACTTGGAACAACTCGTTCAAACACCGCTCTGTTTCTTATCCCGCTGCTTACCGTTGGGTGCAGTTCAACACCGTTCAGGGCTGGGTGCTCGACTTGCAACCCGATTGGAAGCTCGACGCTGACGACCGGGGAACAAAATTCTGGCGGACCAATGGTAACCTGAACTATGGCTTTTCCGAACAAAAATTACGGGGCTGGCTGGCTGTTAACCGACGCTTCGAAAGTATTCAAAACACCACCCTCGAGGTGAAAGGCGGCTCCACCACCGAACAGTTGAACCGGCAAAACCCCGTTGGGCTTTTGGTCAACGCATTGTACTCGCTGGTAGACGAACGAAATTACCTGAAAATATACGACAAAACCTTCTTCAACACAACTTGGAGCCGAATACTGATCCCCGGTATTGCCCTAAACGCCTCCGCTGAATGGGCTACGCGCAAAACCCTCAACAACCATACCGATTACAGCTGGCGAAAAGGAACAGAAACAAGGTACACCTCCAATGCTCCTGTTCCAGCCCTAGAAAACGAACCTGATTTCCCGGCACCGGATATTTTTCTGTTGGGTGCAGACCTGCGCTTCCGTTTTGGCCAAGCATTCAGCACCTATCCCGATCAACGTGTTTATGGCAATTCCAAGTGGCCTGTGATCAACCTGCGTTACCGCAAAGCGATACCCAATATTCTCGGAAGCGATACCGACTTTGACTTCATACACGTGCTCCTTCGCCAAAAAAACCTTTCCTGGGGGCTTGGTGGCTTCACCGACTGGAGTGCGGGCGCAGGATACTTTATTCGTAATAAGTCCTTGTCTTTCATGGACTTATACCACCCCTCCGGCAACCAAACCTTTTTTGGCACCCCAGATAGGTACAACCGGAGTTTCCTGCTGCTGCCCTACTACGCCTACGCCACCGACCGACCATTCGCCGAAGCACACGCACAACACCACCTTCAAGGCTGGCTACTCGATAAAATTCCTGTTCTGCGGAAATTAAACTGGAAAGAAGTGGTGGGCGCTAGTATTTTCTATGCCGACCAACCCTCCAGAGACCCCGCCATTGCCGGAAAACTGCCCTATTGGGAATTAAACGCGGGGATTGAAAACATTGGTTTCAAATTTTTCCGCCAAATACGAGTGGATGTCGCTTGGGGCTTTCTTGGTAAAACACATTACAGAACGGGCGTTGT
>JBIPOY010000501.1:0-2723 GCA_044378705.1 Saprospiraceae bacterium | reverse complement strand
TATCTGCCGGCCAGTCGTTTGTGGTGAAAATGTTTACTTCGCAGTACTCATCAGCCAACTTCCTTGGGACAGTGGAACGGGATTTGTTTGTATCTTAGACAAAAACAACCGCGTTATTTCTACGCCCGGAGGCAGTACCCCTCAATATGAAAGTGGGCTATTGAAACCGCTGTATCAAACCATCAAAGCTTTTAAGCACCCCCACGATGTGTTGGTGGATGCCGATGAAAACATCTATGTAACACAATGGAACAGTGGGAATGTGTACCCCACCAAACTTACCCGAGTATAATGGCTCTGTTTATCCGCTCCTTGTTGCTCATTTTTCCGGTCATCCTCAATGCCCAAGCACTACAACTCGCCCCACCCCAATACTCCACCGATGAGGTGTTTTTTTCTGAGAAAACACAGGCAATATTGTCTTTTGACCTTGAAAAATCCAGTATTCACTACGCCTTTTCAGGAATACCCACACAAAGATCCCCTATCTATGCTCATCCACTTACACTTCGTTCATCCTGTCGTTTGCGGGCTATTTCCACCCATCCTGACTATCTGCCCAGCACTGTTACTGAAAAGATATTCATAAAAGTAAAATACCTGCCTGAAAAAATGAACTTGGTAACCCCAGCCCATAACAATTATCCGGGGCAATCCGCCAAATCCCTGTTCGATCTAAAAAAAGGCAGCCTCAATCTCCACGATGGAAATTGGCTTGGTTTTACCAGTGATACCATTGTGGTAGAGTCGGTTTTTAATCAGGATATTCGGTGCAAATCAATCTTAATCAGCACACTTTCAGACCTTAATGCCTGGGTACTACCGATGCAAAAAATTACGGTTTTCGGGGAAACGCCACATGGTGACTGGCAGAAAATTGGATGCTGGAAATCAAGTGATCCAGGATCATTGCTATCTGCACCAATAGATTATGCACTTTTTAAGGCCATTCAATTGTGTCCATTAAAAACAAAAAAATTTAGAATAGAAATTATTTCCTTTGGCAACTTACCAAAGACTCATGCCGGTAGCGGCACGCCAGCCTGGTTTTTTATGGATGAAATTATCTTTCAATGATGCAAGGGCGGCATAATACCTGCGATTTTTCGCAAAACAGCACCTTAATATGACACAAATAATAGGCCATTTTCATCCACTGCTTGTTCACCTGCCGATCGGTATTCTCTTGCTGGCATTTTTGCTGGAATGTATGGCGCGTTGGTTTCAACAGCATCAACTTCGTCCTGCTATTCGGGTGGCTCTTTTTTTGGGGCTATCGGCCTCTCTCCTGAGCGCATTGACCGGATGGTTACTCGCAGAAAACGCAGATTATGATCAACTGCTTTTACAACGTCACCGATGGTTTGGGGCTGGAACAGTCGGAATGTTTGCATTGGTCTGGTTGAAAAATTCGTCAAAATGGTACTTTTCACTGTTTTGTATCGGCGTCCTAGCCCTCCTGATCACGGGCCATTATGGTGGTAGTTTGACACATGGTGAACACTATTTATTTCAAAAAGAAAACGCTGTACTGGAAACGGCTGTCCCAACGACCCCTTCTGTGCAAGCAAACACCCCTATTTTTGCGGGGATAATCGAGCCTATTTTGCAGAAAAAATGCGTCGCTTGCCACCGGGCTGAAAAAAGCAAAGGGAACCTCATACTCAATACGGAAGAAGGCCTTCTGATGGGCGGAAAGCACGGGAAACTCTTTGTCCCGGGTAATCCTGATAGCAGTAACCTCCTGCGCAGAATTATGTTGCCACATCAAGATGATCAGCACATGCCGCCCTCCGGAAAGCCTCCCTTGACAGCCATCGAAATAAAACTGATCGAATGGTGGATCGCCTCCGGCGCAGATTTTAATTCCATGACCAAAGATCATCCAATACCCCAGGAATTGAGTGATGCCATGCGCGCATCAACGGCAGCCCCCAGCCCTGTTTTTTCACTACCCTGTGATTTTGCAACAGCCGCCGCCTTAAAAAATCTGGAACAACGCCACATCAAAGTCCAGTCTATGGGACAGGGTGTCCCCTGGCTAATCGTTTCTTTAGCAGGTCAGCAATATCTTACAACTCCCCTGTGGCAAGCCTTGGAAGCAATTTCTACCCAATTGGTGGATCTCGACCTTTCGCATACGGCTGTACAAGACCAAGAACTGACGGCAAACAGTTTTCCCCATCTGACCCGATTAAACCTCTCGCACACCAAAATTGGAAATGGTGCTCTTCCATGGATAGAAAAATCTCCTTATTTGGAATGTATAAATCTGACCAACACCGCCATTGGCAACGAATTACAGACAATATTGGCCAAACTTCCACACCTGAAAAAATTATTTCTCTGGCAAACCAACATTACGCCGGAAGCAATATCGGCGTGGAAACAACAATTTCCAAACCTCACCATTGAAACAGGGCAAGAGATTACCAACGAGGATCCACTGGTACTGCCAATCCCCAAAATCCTTTATGCCCGATCATTCTTTGACGATACCATGCACCTAGAATTGAGCTTCCCGTTCAAGGGGGTATCAATCTATTATACCTTAGATGAAACTGCAAAACCCTCCAATCAATCCACTTTATACCAAGAAAAAATCATCTTGACCCAAACATCCCACCTCCGGGCCTTTGCCGGTAAACAAGGTTGGCAAGATTCACCGTTGGCAGAAGCTGTTTTTGTAAAGAAAAAATTCACCATTGCTGGCGCGACAATGG
>JBIPOY010000500.1:0-2728 GCA_044378705.1 Saprospiraceae bacterium | reverse complement strand
AATGAGAGTCTTTATGACACCACCGTATTATGCCAACATTATACCTTCATATTGGACATGGTAAGACTGGATCCAGTTGGATCCAGTCGAGTCTTCAGTTAAGCCATGCCGCGTTAAAGGAGCAAGGCATTGACTATCCATTGGGAAGAGGGGTTCGTTTGAATAATACAGAAACGTTCTTGGATACTTCAGGCAATGCATCGGATTTGTTTGAAACTGAAATGGAATTTATTGCGGCCCTTGCGGCAAATCGTCCATCGGACAACCGTTCTTTGTTGTTGTCCTCTGAATTTATTTTTCATGGTATATTGAAAGAAAAAATAGCCTTGGAATGCGCCTTACAGCACGGGTTTGATCGGGTGAAAGTACTGCTGTTTATCCGTGACCCGGTGGGCCATGCCGTTTCCCATTGGCAACAAATGATTAAGAGCAATGGATTGCATAGAGTATCTTTGGAGGATCATTTTGGCCTTTACAATAAACCGGCAGGGGTGAAGGTTATCGTGGATCAGATGAACCGCAGTGAGGGTGTAGCGTTGACGGTGCTTAATTACAGCCGTTGCAAAGATCGCTTGTTGGAGGCAGTAGCAGCCTGGCTAGATGTCCCCACGGAAACACTCGTTGTGCCTGCTGTAGCGCGGGTCAATCGGTCTATGACCCCATCGGAACTGCTGTTGGTACAACATTTGGAACGGTATATTCCTGCGCCAATTCCAAGTCGTATTGCCCGTGATTTGTGTACGTATCTTCCCAATGTTGAAACGCCAAGACTACTCCCATCGCTTGCCGTCCAAGAAGCCTTGTGGGCCCGACTGTTGCCGGTAATAACGCACATCAATGCCCACATACCCCAAGAGCAGGGTTACCAATGCGATATTTGTCCGCCGGATCCTGTACTTGAAAACCTGGTGTTCAACCAAGATCAAATCGATCGCATAGCAAAAACCTTGGGCAAAGCGTTGGAAACCAACAGATACGGCTACAAAATGTCAAAGGTGATCATGCTCATGGCGGATCCATTGCGGCTGCTGAAAGCTGTCCGGCACAGATTGTTTCCGTGAAGGTCAGGTGCAGTAATTGAAAAGGTATTTCTACCCAACTTTTGGCCGGTACTACAGCCATAGGCTTTGGACGTGATTGCAGCGTTAAAAAGTGCATAGATAGAAACAAAGCGTTTTACCAAACATTCAATATGAATTCTATGCTTACCTGTATTTTACACATTGGAATGCCCAAAACCGGGACATCCTCCATCCAAGAATCGCTGTTTTTGGGTCTATCCGATCCAAGGTTCCAGTATATTTGTTTTGATGGTTCCAACAGTGTGATGGCACTTGCAGCACTCTTCAGACGCTTGCCAGAAAATACTTGGGATTTTAAGTCCATAGGCTGGACTTCTCAGCAAATAGAGGCCTATAAATCCAAAATATTGCCGGATCTCGAACATTTGATCGACCAGAGCAAAGCCAAGGGCGCAGCATTGATATTCTCTTCAGAGTATTGTTGGCATTGGAAGCAAGAGGAATTTGAAAACTTCCGGAATTTCATGGCGGATAGAGGGTATCAGGTCCACGTATTCGCCTACATCAGGCCTTGGAAAGAATGGTTGGAAAGTATGTTTCAACAAAACATAAAGCATAGAGTTTTTCACACTTTTGACATCTTTCCAGTTGAAAATATCCATAAGACTGACTATCGTACACGCATCCAGGTCTTGGAGGCGGTATTTGGTGCCACTCAGGTACAAGTCCACAAATATGATCTAAATACTTTTCCGGAGCGCTGTGTCGTCAGGCATTTTTGTCAGCAAACAGGGATACCATTTGATCCGATACAAATCCTACGGTCTAACGATAGTTTAAAACTGCCGGCTTTACAATTTTTGTATGCTTACCACAAGTTCGGTCCAACACAGGAAATGGGGGATCGTGCGATGGCAGCGAAAAGCCGACTATGGGCTATCCTGGCCTCTTTACAAGGCCCAGCATTACGCATCCACAGTTCGTTGATCGAGCCGATCATCCAAGATGTGGTGGAACAGCGCGCATGGCTAGAACAGCGGCTGTCGGCTTCTTTCGAAGAAAACCTGTATCTGCATGATGGCTCGACCTGTATCCGGGAAGAATCTGATCTGTTTAACTTCGACCCTGCTGCAGTGGTTTGGTTGGCTTCCGTCACGGGTAACACCCCGGTAATGCCCACTGATGGTGTATCGGCAGCCCAACAGATTGCCACACAGATGCATCAACTTGCCACCTTAATCCAGCCCGAAAACTATTCGCTCAACAAAGATCAACTCAATCCCATGTCAAAAACTTTGAGCGAAACTTTATTACACGCGCTCTTGAAAATAGAAAGTGCCGAACGATGGAATTCAACGATCTACTACAAAGACACGCAGGGCGATTACAACGAGGGCGATAAAGTTACCAAGAAGGTGAATAGCGCTTCGAAAACACTATCATTCAAGTTGCGTGCATCAAAAGAAATTCAATCCATTCGGTTTGATCCGCTCATGGATTACGTGGTGGTGCAGCTCCACGGAATTGAGGCGCGCCTTTGTGGCGTCCCGGTCATCACGCCGCTGACGGTGTCGTCCAACGCCTATCACACAGAAAACGGGGTGTATTATTTTGATACGCAAGCCCCTTATTTTTTCATTGATTTTGAAGGCGGTGTCGAATGTGAGATGGATGAATTGGTGGTTTCATTTCATTACGAGCAATAT
>JBIPOY010000499.1:0-2730 GCA_044378705.1 Saprospiraceae bacterium | reverse complement strand
AAAAAATTCCCCGAGGTCATCGAAGAGTTTTGGGATTGGGGCCGAATTCTGGAGGAAGACTACCTGCTGTGTTCATGGGGAGGGTTTGATCGGAAAATGTTTGCCAGCGACTGCCGAATGCACCGACTGGAGGTCGATTGGACGGAGCATCACGTCAACTTAAAAGAACATTATCGATTGATGAAGCGTATGAGTCGCAGCCCGGGTCTAAAAAAAGTGATTGAAATGGAAGACATTCTTTTTACCGGACAGCACCACCGTGCCATATCAGACGCTGAAAACCTGACCAAACTATTCCTGAAACACCTCGGATCGTGGAGTTTTTAGCACAATCCTTTTTTTACTATAATTTTACAAGGGGCAACACCGAAATACCTTCAGCTCCGCTCAATACGATCCAGTAATGGCCTGCCGGAAAAGATGCAATAGAATACTCTTTTAATGTCGTTTTTTTGAACGAAAGGTCGCTCATGATGCTGCCATCCTGACCCACCAATTGAAGTTGATCAAATGGCTTAACCGTTTTGAGCTGAATGTTGTCCACGCAGGGATTGGGTGACAATGTGCTCATGCCCAACCCATTGGAAGGCGCCTGATTCGATAGGGTGGCCACTCCTTTTCCGATCGTATATTGTCCTGACTTAAGCTTAAGGAGCTTCAATTGTCCAAATTTGTCGGTCGTAGTACTCAGGGTTATTTTGGTATAATCCGGATAGGGGACCCATGGTAAACCGGCGCTTGGGCGGTACAGCAGCACAATGCTGTCTTCCGACGGTCCTGTTGCCGCAAACAATGGTGTGTCCAACTGATCCAATTGGCCCCGCCCATCATACGAAATGGTGGCTTGAGCTTTGAAATCCGGCGAAAAATCACCGTAAACCTGCCAAAAACGGCTCGTAAGTTGGTAGTTGTTTGGATTCGCGCCCCAATCGTCCGGGTGTGCAAAATGGTGCTCTACTCTGAAAAATACCGAGTCTGCGCCCAAATCTGTGACCACGAGGTTCATTTTTGCTTCCTGAAAATTGGTGGTGCCCGTTGTTTTTAACACCTTCTCGCCATCGCTTCTCGCCAGCGTTAGGTGGAGGTTGGTATTCAACAACGCGAATTTCGGAATAAAATCAAGGGTAAATTGTACCGTGCTTTCCTCCCCGGTGATGGTCGCCATTCTAAAAATACGCGTATGGTCTTCACGCACAAACGTGATTTCCAGAGGGACCTTGGAAAAAAACGTCGGGGCGCCACGAAGCTTTTGTTTCACAAAAAGAGTAACTTCGTATTCCCCTGCGGCAGTTTGCGACACCAACGTCGAATCGATTAACAGATCGGTAAACCCACCCGAAAACACCCAGTTTTCAAAAAAAGGCGTTAAATCGTACCCTGTCGCATTGGACATCACATCTCTAAATTGCGTACTACTCCAATCGGTAAATACATTGCTTTCCAAGGCCGTTCTAACCCCTACTCGAAACAATGAATCACCCAAATACCCACGAAGATTGTGGGCAACCACAGCCCCCTTGTTGTACACATGGGTGCCATACGTCAACGCGTGTGGAATACCTGAAACCGCCCGATAACCGCCCTCCGTGACATGTGCTGTCTGGAGCACACTGAGGAAATTACTCCTTACAGCGTTTTGAAAATTTTGCCGGCCATACACCCACTCCGTAAAAAGATGCTCCGAGTAACTGGCCCATCCTTCGTTGAGCCACATGTCTTCCGCTGTTGAACAAGTGGCCAGATCTCCCCACCAATGGTGACTGAGCTCGTGGGCCCAAAGGGTTTCATAATTCAAGGTACCGTCAATAAATGAACGGCCAATGGCAATATTGGTAGCATGTTCCATTGCTCCTGAACCAAAAGGAACCAAGGAATACCCAATTTTTGACCATTTGTAAGGGCCATACCAATGTTCAAATGCATGTATGGCATCCGGAAGGTGTTGAAATGTGTTCCGGACTTTTACCGTATCTCCAGCGGCGGCGGCAATTTCGACCGGAATGACATTGTTCTCCCCACTGTAGGAGCGTGAGAAGGAAGTGTATGGCCCAATGGCCACACAGGCCAAATAGGAGGGTATGGATTGGTCCATTTGCCAAACACGGCGCCGTTTCCCGTCGGTTGTCGTCTCGTCTGACACCATGGCGCCATTGCAATAGGCCGGTTGCCATTGCGTGGTGGTGATGTCGAAGGTGTAGGTGCTGCGTTCTGTAAAATTATCAAAACAGGGAAACCAAGCCCTGCCAAAAACATGCGGATCAGCGTCAAACCCAACACCTAGGTTGAAAGCGTAATTGGCGTCAAAATAAAACCCACCCCAGCCGGACGCATCTTTTTGCGGGTCGCCATGGTAGCAAACCGCCATGGTATGGGCTGACCCAAGCGGAAGTGCAGCAGGAAAGACAACGTTGATGTGTTCTCCCACTTGCGTAAAAGCTACCGTTTCGCCATTCAATAGGACCGTATCAACAGTGAGCCCTAGAAGGTCTAATGTCAACGCTGCTACATGGTCCACTTTGGTGAAAAACGACCATTCGCAACAGCCTGAAATAGACTTGGCCAAAGCGTTGCTCAAGTCAAGGGTGACACGGGCATGTGTCAGATCTATGGAATCACTTCGGTTGTCCTCTGTTTGTGGAAAAACACCCACTGTTTGCTTGTTGCTCGAACACCATTCCCCCGTTTGGAACAGCTTTTGAGAAAATAATAATATAGGCAGAACTGAAAAGC
>JBIPOY010000498.1:0-2742 GCA_044378705.1 Saprospiraceae bacterium | reverse complement strand
GTTGCTGTCCAAATTTAGCCGACCAGCTCATCTATTATTATTCCCTTGGCTTAAAAAAGTGTATCGTTGCAGTGAAAACACGAGAAGACATGAGGTTTAGATTTTTGATTATTTGTTTGATTTCGAAGAAATTCAATAAAGTTCTGAGCACAGGGAACATACTTATCGTCCTCATGTTCGCAGGGGGCTTTTTTTCGCCTTGTTTGTTTGGTCAAAATCATGTTCCGGTTGACACCTTGGCCCAACGCCTCGAATCAATGGAAAGCGACACCATAAAAATCAGGTACCTGCTTCAGTTATCAAAAGAAAAAATGTTGGTAGAGCCCAGCATGGCCGTTGAATCTTCCCTGAAAGCCTTGTACTTAGCCAAATCAACACCATCCGGAAAACCTATTATCAAGGCCTGCCTAAAAAGTGTTGGCGTGGCTTGTTATTATTCCGGATTGTTGGAGGAGGCCGCAAAGTATTTTGTTGAATACCTTGAAATCGTAAAAGTATCGGGTACAAAACGTGAACTCGGGACTGCCTACAACAACATTGTCGGAATTAAATTGACCAAAAACGAGTACGATTCCACAGCAGAAAAATACCTGAAAGATGCCCTTCGACTCTTCCAAGAAGACGCTGCTGACCAAGGCAAAACCTTGGCGCCTGTTGAATTGTCTGGATTATACAACAATTTAGGGCGAATTTTTATTCAAAAAGGTGATTTCAAGACGGCGAAAAGCTACTACCTCCAGGGAATTCAACTGATTAAACAAGGAAGCGCCGATGATCCCAATCTAATCCGTTTGTTGATCGGATACGCAGAAGTACTCGGGAAGGCAAATAAGGAGCAAGAAGCACTCATCGTATTAGAGGAAGCGTTGGACATCAGTACCGGCAGCAAGATTCCTTCGATGGAGGCCAATGTCCTCTACAGCTTGGGTATATGGTATGATATCAACAATAGTAACGATAAAGCGATCGCATATTTTGATAAAGGCTACCATATCGCAGCGAAAATTGGCGTCCATGAACTGGCCGGTAAATTGGCAGAAAAGTTGTCCGAGGCATATCAGGAGGCAGGCAATTCCAAATCTGCGCTTTATTATCTCCAACTTTCCAATGATTATAAAAAAACAATCAGACGCTCAGAAGCAAATTCGAAGGTGAAGCAAGCGGAAATTACAGCCAATTTCAGGGATTTGGAAATGGCCATGATGTCCAAACAAACATCCCAATCGTTGGGTTTTCTTACCCTCTTGGGCATAATGATGGTACTGGTAGGTCTGGCTACACTTGCTTTTTTGCACAGTAGAAAAAAACAGCGTTTCACGCTTTTAGAAAAAATAAATGTCGAACACAATGCCCAAAAACTCCAGCTCGAAAATCAATTTCTAGAAGCAGAGATCGAAGTCAAAGACAAAGTGATGGCAACGGAAGTCCTCTATAAAATCCAAAAAAATGAAATGGTGGAGGGCGTGATAAAAAAACTGACAAACCGTAAAAATATCCCAAAAGAAGGGGAGGATTTAATTGGAGAGGCCGTCGTTAAATTGAAGGAATCCCTGGACCATGAGATATGGAACGAATTTGAAATCAGGTTTAAACAGGTGAATGCTAAATTCTACGAAAAACTCAACAAACTGTATCCTGATTTGACGGCCAATGAGCGCCGTCTCTGTGCTTTTTTGAGCTTGGATATGACCTCCAAAGAAATTTCTGCTATTACTGCGCAATCCCTGAACAGCATTAAAGTGGCCCGCAACCGACTGCGTAAAAAGCTACAACTCACCCACTCAGATAAGAGTTTGACGGATCTTCTTACTGCCACTCAGGCACAAGTATCTGAGTAGTCCACCTGCGTTGTTGCGTTGTTAAGCAACTTCCTTTTGCAAAATGACACAGCCCCCCGGATCCTTGATCCGGGGGGCTGTGTCATTAAAATTGCTTTGTACCCTTTTTGTACCCCTATATTTTAGGATTTGTACCCTTTTTGTACCCCTATATCGCAGTCCTTACAGGATGTCGAGCCGCTAATTTTGCGGAGTTTTTACAGAAAAGTTATTCGCTGTACTGTGATGATACTGATGCTGGGTGGAGTTTATGATACTTATTCAAGAACAATATCGCAACTGGAAAATCAGCGCATGTTCTCCATCCTGACAGGCCCTTGCAATATCACCAATTAGAACGTTCAAAATTAAAAAATTTAACGCATGATGAAGAAATATTATATTATTTTTTTACTGGCAGGCTTTTGCTTACCGATGTTCGCCAACAACATCACGATCACCAACCAAACCCTCACGAACGGTAGCGCTGCAGACGGCTATGGCTTCGTCACCTTCGACCTGAGTTGGGAGAATTCCTGGCGGTTGAGCAGCGGCATCTCCAACTGGGACGCTGCGTGGGTATTCGTCAAGTACCGCGTGGGCAGCGGCGAGTGGTTGCCCGCAAATTTGCACAACGACGGTCACATCGCCGGCATGGGCACTGACATCGCGGTAGGGCTGGTGGACGACAACGCGGCGTTTGACGCGAGCACCAACCCCGGCATCGGCGCCTTTGTGTACCGGAGCAGTGATGGCACGGGTACGTTCACGAGCACGGGCCTGAAATTGCGCTGGGACTACGGAGCCGATGGCATCGCCGGCGGCACCATTGTGGACGTAAAAGTATTCGCCATAGAGATGGTGCGGGTGCTGGAGGGCGACTTCAACGCCGGTGGCGGCGGCGGCACCAATGCCTTTACCTCCA
>JBIPOY010000497.1:0-2745 GCA_044378705.1 Saprospiraceae bacterium | reverse complement strand
TTAAAAATGCCCCATCGCACGACAAAAAGACAAATGAGAGTAAGCAAAACAGGACATACAAACCTCGACAGACAAGAAAGCACTGGTGGTAACACGGGTTTGGCAAAAGTGGCGGTTCAGTGCTCCGCAGACACATTTGTGGTTAATCAAATATTGGTTCTTCGCATCAACATTTGTGGTGAAAATCGCCACCTTTGCCAAGCCCGAAACCGATGTAGGCATCTTTTCCAACGTACTTCCAATACTTCGGAGCAATACAGAAACCATAAATTTGTCTGAATCAAAACCCTTCAACAGCCATAATAGTACAGTGTTTCCATGGAAAAAAAACTATTCCTCCTCGACGGTCACGCGCTCATCTACCGCGCCCACTTTGCCTTCATTGCAAGGCCTCTCTTCAATTCAAAGGGCTGGAATGTATCGGCCATTCAGGGATTTATGCGTACCATGTGGGACATGATGCAAAACCAAAAACCCACACACATTGCTGTTGTGTTCGACCCAAAAGGGGGGACTTTTCGCCATGAAATATTTGAAGCCTATAAGGCCAATCGGGAAGCTCAACCGGAAGACATCACTTTTGGAATTCCCTGGGTAGAACGCATCGTGCGTGCCATGAATATTCCCGTGGTTTGTATTCCCAATTACGAAGCAGATGACGTGATTGGCACCCTCGCCAAACAGGCCGAAAAAGAAGGATTCACGACGTATATGGTGACGCCGGACAAGGATTTTGGACAATTGGTATCCGATCATATTTTTCTCTACAAACCCGGCCGGCAGGGAAATGACGTTGAAATTTGGGGTGAAAAAGAGGTGTGTGAACGTTGGGGTATTCGCCGCGTAGAGCAAGTAATTGATATGCTCAGTCTTATGGGCGATGCGGTTGATAATATTCCTGGCCTTCCCGGTATTGGCGAAAAAACAGCTACAAAACTCCTGGAAGAATACGACAACGTCGAAAATCTGATTGCCAACACGGATAAACTGAAGGGCAAACAGCAAGAGATCCTCAAAATACACTTTGAAAAAGCCAATCTTTCCAAACAGCTCGCCACCATTAATATCAATGCGCCCATTCAATTTGATGATAAAAAATTTGAAATCGAGCCGTTCAACCGAGAAGCATTGATCGAACTTTTCAATGAACTAGAGTTCCGCAGTTTGGCCGACACCATTCTGAAACATCCACTGGCGTTGCCGCCTGCCGGTCAAGGTATAGCGCAAGACGGACGTGGAGGTGGTGCTTCGCCAACGCCCAAAGTCAAAACAAAAGTGGTGAGTACGGGTGCGGGCACCCAAGGGAGTCTTTTTGACGCCTCTGATCCCGCGGACAGTACCGAACCTGATGCTGCTTTCGGATCAGTTCAAACCGCAGACTCTTTTCACGCAACCAACCAAGATGCCGGGGCTACACCCACGCATGGCTCGCACAACATACACAACACGGAGCATTCCTACCACCTGGTAGATACCCCTGAAAAAAGGGCTCAACTCATCCTTCTTCTCGGAAAAGCAAAGGCAATTTCCTACGATTCCGAAACCACAGCCCTCGATGCTACCCAAGCAGATTTGGTCGGATTCTCCTTTGCCATCAAAACCCACGAGGCTTGGTATGTGCCCATCCCTGCCAACCGTGACGATGCCCAACAAATTGTAGATGCATTCAGGCCTGTGTTCGAAAATGAAGCCATCGAAAAGATCGGACAAAATCTCAAATACGATGCTATTGTCCTGAAAAATTACGGATGTGAACTGCAAGGAGATTACTGGGATACCATGCTCGCGCATTACCTCCTAGAGCCCGACCTCCGCCACAATATGAACTATATGGCGGATACACTTCTCAACTATACACCCGTTAAAATTGAAGAGCTGATCGGACCCAAAGGCCCCAAACAGCGCAAAATGAGCGATGTGCCGATTGATGTCATCAAGGAATATGCGGCTGAAGATGCCGATGTCACCTTGAGACTCCGGGATGTGCTAAAGCCAAAACTGGAGGAGGGGAGCCCCGTACTGGTTAAATTACTCCGCGAAGTGGAATGTCCGCTCGTTAAAGTACTCGCAGATATTGAACACGCAGGCGTACGCATCGACCCAGTTTTCCTACAAGCGTATTCGGTAGAACTGGCAGGTCAAATCGTGGCATTGGAAGAAAAAATTCTCGCCCAAGCGGGTTTTCAATTCAATATCTCCAGCCCCAAACAAGTGGGCGAAATGCTGTTTGACCAACTGAAGGTGCCTTACCCGGGCAAAAAAATGAAGTCGGGACAATACTCCACGGACGAGGAAGTTCTTTCTCAATTGGCCCTGAAATACCCCATCTGTGCCGATATTCTGAGCCACCGCGGACTGATGAAACTGAGGTCCACCTATGTGGACGCATTGCCCGCGCTGATCAATCCACGCACCGGAAGGGTACACTCTTCGTTCAACCAGGCGCTCGTCGCCTCTGGGCGCCTCAGCAGCCAAAATCCTAACCTTCAGAATATTCCCGTCCGCACCGCTGAAGGTCGAAAAGTTCGGGAGGCGTTTGTTCCACGCGATGAAGAACACTTGCTCCTTTCAGCCGACTATTCTCAAATCGAACTGCGCCTGATCGCTGAAATCAGCGGAGATGAAGCCATGCTCGATGCTTTCCGGCACAACTTGGATATCCACACGGCTACCGCTGCCAAGGTGTATGGCGTACCCCTAGATCAGGTGACCAGCGACCAGCGCAGAGCCGCTAAAACAGTCAAC
>JBIPOY010000496.1:0-2746 GCA_044378705.1 Saprospiraceae bacterium | reverse complement strand
AAGTTCACTCGCATTTGACACCATCTACGCAGAAGGCCAACGCCGCTTCATGGAGACCTTGTCGAGTTATGCCCGGCAATTCATCGGTGAAATGGAGCGACCCGATGTAGAACAAATTTCCGGGCTTTCTCCTGTCATATCCATTGAACAAAAGACGACCGGCCGCAATCCGCGTTCCACTGTCGGTACCGTCACGGAAGTCTATGATTTTCTACGGCTATTGTTTGCCCGTGCCGGTGAAGCATACTCCTACGTGACAAATGAAAAAATGGTGAAATACACGGAGGAGCAAATTGTCTCCAATATTCTCGAGCGATTTGCCGATCAGAAAATTGCACTGCTTGCCCCAGCTGTCAGGTCGCGAAAAGGTCACTACCGCGAACTTTTTGAACAGATTCGCAAGCAGGGCTATACCCGCGTTCGCGTAGATGGCGAGATGTTGGAAATTACCCCCGGGATGCAACTGGATCGCTATAAAATTCACGATGTAGAAATTGTGGTGGACAGACTAAAAATTGGCGATGACCGAGGCGAGCGGCTTTCAGAAAGCATCAAAACAGCCATGCGCCTGGGCGATGGGCTTATACAAGTGATACCAGCCGACCAAGAGGGCGGTGGTGCTATTTTTTCTCGAAACCTTATGTGTCCGGTTTCCGGCATTTCGTATGATGAACCATCCCCCAACTCCTTTTCTTTTAACTCCCCTTATGGAATGTGCCCACATTGTAAGGGTCTCGGAGAAGTGCACGAAGTGGATGTTGACCGGGTCATTCCAAATAAGCAAAAAAGTATCAACGAAGTAGGAATCGTTCCGCTTGGTGAGGTGCGGGACAATATGTTGTTCAAACAACTGCGCACCTTGGCAAAAAAATACCATTTTTCGTTCAGTACGCCTGTGGGAGAAATACCAACGGAAGCACTAAACACAATTTTGTACGGCGGCGATGATGAACTAAAAGTAGAGGTTACCTGGGGGGGCGATGAATGGAGTTACAACCTTGCCTATGATGGTTTAATCAATATGCTCAAACGTTGGTATGCAGACACCACCAGCGAAAAAACACGCCAATGGGCAGAAGATTTTATGGTCGTGGCACCCTGCTCGGAATGCCGCGGTGCTCGCCTAAAAAAAGACAGTTTATGGTTTAAAATTGGCGGACTCAATATATCAGAGCTGGCCGACAAGGATTTAACCTCCTTGTATGAAACACTCCAAAACATTGAAAATGACCTGAGTGAGCGGCAACGCTCTATTGCAAAAGATGTGTTGAAAGAGATCCGCTTTCGCGTGAAATTTCTGTTGCAGGTAGGGCTAGACTATCTCGCTCTCAACCGCCCGGCCCGCACACTCAGCGGTGGCGAAAGCCAACGAATCCGATTGGCTACTCAAATTGGATCTCTACTGACCGGCATCACTTACATCTTAGACGAGCCAAGCATCGGTTTGCACCAACGCGATAACCTACACCTCATTGAGGCCTTGAAAAACCTCCGAGACATCGGAAATACGGTGATCGTCGTAGAACATGACCGTGACATCATGCTGCAATCTGACTACCTCATTGACCTTGGCCCAGGAGCAGGTAAACATGGCGGCCAAATTGTGGACATCGGTACGCCGGCAGAATTCCTGAAAAACCCTACTGCTACCAGTGATTATCTGGCCGGACGGTCAAAATTTGACATACCGGCGGTGCGGCGTACCGGAAATAATACAGCACTGGTACTGGAAGGCTGTACCGGACACAACCTGAAAAAGGTCAGTGTCTCTTTGCCTCTGGGAACCTTCATTTGCGTAACAGGCGTGTCCGGTTCCGGTAAATCGTCGCTGATCAATGAAACGTTGTTCCCCATTCTCCAACAGCATTTTTACAACAGCCTCAAAAGACCCCTAAAATATGAAAAAATCACCGGACTCGAGTATTTGGATAAGGTGATTGAAATTGACCAAAGCCCCATTGGAAGAACACCTCGCTCCAACCCCGCAACCTACACCAATGTTTTTGGAGATATCCGTAAACTTTTTGCAGAAACCCCGGAAGCAAAAATTAGGGGCTATGCCAATGGTCGATTTTCTTTCAATGTAAAAGGTGGTCGCTGTGAAGTCTGTGAAGGTGCCGGTCTTCGCACCATAGAAATGAACTTCCTTCCCGACGTTCAGGTACACTGTGAACGCTGCCAAGGCCGTCGGTACAACCGTGAAACACTTGAAATCCTCTACAAAGGAAAATCTATTTCTGATGTCTTGGATATGACGATCAATGAAGCCGCTGATTTCTTTCAACCCATTCCAAACATTTACCGCAGAATCAGAACCCTGCAAGATGTCGGACTCGGATACATCACCCTGGGCCAACAAGCAACTACCCTCTCAGGAGGTGAAGCCCAACGCGTCAAACTGGCCGAAGAACTCTCCAAAAAAGATACAGGCAAAACAGTGTATATCCTCGATGAACCCACCACAGGCCTTCACTTCGAAGATATCCGACAACTACTGATGGTACTCAACAAATTGGTCGAAAAAGGAAATACCATCATTGTCATTGAACATAATTTGGATGTCATCAAAATGGCCGACTACCTCATCGATGTGGGCCCGGAAGGCGGACACCGCGGTGGAAAAATTGTTGCTTTTGGTACTCCGGAGCAGGTAGCAAACGTAGAAGGCAGCTGGACTGGCCTGTTTTTAAAGAAAGAGCTGTTGCAAGTAGTTGCCCCGTAGTATTCCTATCCCCCTGGATTGGAT
>JBIPOY010000136.1:0-8125 GCA_044378705.1 Saprospiraceae bacterium | reverse complement strand
CACCCGCATGTCATCCGCCCCAAAATAAGGCGCTGTATGTACCACGCCTGTGCCATCCTCGGTGGTCACAAAATCACCGATAATAACGCGAAAGGCGTGTGCATCCAACTCCGGAGAGGCCACAAAAGGCATCAATTGTTCGTACTGAACACCCGCCAAGTCTTTTCCCTTGATCGTTTTAACCACGCGAAACGGAATGGCCGGCTTTTTCTCTGCGGTATCAAAAGGTACCATGGGAAGATCGGCGTGTTCCGGATTGAAATAAGCGGAGAGGCGGTCTTTGGCCAAAATGACACACACCGGGAGGGCATTGTAAGGACTAAACGTCATTACTTTCACGTACTCAATGTCCGGACCGACCGTCAGGGCGACATTGCTGGGCAGGGTCCAAGGGGTGGTGGTCCAAGCAAGAATGCGCACATCTTCACCCTCTGCGTCAAAAAGGGCCTTGGATGCCGCTGTTTGGCGCACCTTAAACATCGCAATGACGGAGATATCCGTTACCTCTTTGTAGCAGCCGGGCATGTTTAACTCATGGGTACTCAGACCTGTACCCGCGGCGGGGCTAAAGGGCTGAATGGTAAATCCTTTGTACAAAAAAGATTGCCCGGCATCGGTTTGCTTGTCGTAAAGGCGTTTCAACAGCCACCAAACAGATTCGATGTAATTGTTTTCAAAAGTAATATAAGGGTGGTCCAAATCTACCCAATAGCCCATTCGACGGGTGATATCATCCCAAAGATCTTTGTAGCGCATGACGGTACTGCGGCAGGCGTGGTTGTAGTCATCCACCGAAATTTTCTTACCAATGTCCTCCTTGGTGATCCCCAGTTCTTTTTC
This sequence comes from Saprospiraceae bacterium, assembly GCA_044378705.1. GTDB lineage: Bacteria > Bacteroidota > Bacteroidia > Chitinophagales > Saprospiraceae > M3007. Next base: position 7,285 of record JBIPOY010000136.1, on the reverse strand, counting down.
AACCTGTAGTTCGATGGGCAAACCATGGGTATCCCACCCCCCTTTCCGCTCCACCCGATATCCTTTTAGGGTATTGTATCGGCAAAAAATATCTTTCACCGTACGAGCCATCACGTGGTGGATGCCGGGCTTACCATTTGCAGAGGGTGGGCCTTCGTAAAACACAAATGATTTGTCCGTGGAGCGCTGTGCAACGGATTGCTCAAAAATCTGATGGTCCTGCCAGAACTGGAGGATCTCAGCGTCAATTGCGGGCAGATTAAGGTGTTTGAATTCGCGGTACATGGTATATCGTTGATCTTTGAATGTTGGATTGCCCAATCAAAAACCCCGCGCGGCACATACCGGGCGGGGTTTCTGTTTTTCAAACAGCCTTACCACGTCAGGTGCGCACACACTGGCCTGTAATAATTCCATCGGAAATAATCAATTGAAACATCGTGGCGCAAAAATACAAAAAAGGGTTAAAAAGCAAAGGATTACAGTTATTTTTGCACACCAACTACCATAAAACAGCCTTCTACAACCGTACTTTCTTTGTAACTGGTTAGCGTGGTCGCGTCTGTGACAAAAAAGTAGCCTTTCTGGGCCAATCAGCGCACCACCTCAGCAGTGACCTTTCTTTCAAAACACCCCCCATTCAACAGACGCACGGACGATCCTCAGTTGTTATTATCCAGAGGGCAGCCTCTTGATGCTACATTGTAAAATATGCAGAAATCTTGCGAAAAAAAGAGACGCTTAACCGGTTTTTTTTGGTACATTTGTAGCGCATCGGGTTTGCAACAATAGCCTTACAGTTTTGGCCCTCCGCACCCTTGAGGCTGCGGATCGTGTCTTCCCGAAGACCAATCAAACAACAACCAAACCGCTCATGTCAGCCCACCGCAACGAACAAGAGATCATCCAAGAGGTGCTCAAAATTTTCACCACCCAGTTGGAAAAGGCGGGGCTGCGCAAGACTCCGGAGCGGTTCGCCATTCTAGAAGAGATTTACAAGCGAAACGATCACTTCGATGCCGAGGCCTTGTACATCCACATGAAAAACCGCAGCTACCGCGTAAGCCGGGCCACGGTGTACAATACCTTGGAATTGTTGGTCAATTGCGACCTCGTCAAAAAACATCAGTTTGGCAAAAACTTGGCCCAGTTTGAGAAATCTTACGGCTACAAACAACACGACCACATCATCTGCGCCAACTGCGGCAAAGTGGTAGAATTTTGTGACCCCCGCGTACAACAAATAAAAAATATGGTGGGTGACTTGCTCAACTTCCGCATTACACACCACGCCCTAAATCTATATGGCATCTGCGGCGTATGCCAAAAAGAACTGGAGTTTGGCATACAACGAAAACAACCCAAACCGGTGGACGATGAACCGGGATGGGGCGATTGATCTCCACGACACCGTTTACAGAAACCTCTCTCTTTACGAAATAATTTTTTCACGTGTTATTTACTTGTTTTCAATTCAGCCGGTATTACGTCAAAGTATAAGGGTCCAAGTGAACACATTTTGGTGGTAACTCCATAAACTCTTATGCCACAACAGCATACTGGCCATTATTTCACCCAACCAGTTCCTTGCTAATGGCAGTTTACACCACCAACAAAATCCGGAATATTGTCCTTTGCGGACACTCCGGCAGCGGCAAAACCACTTTTGCCGAAACAATGCTCTTTGAAGCCAAGGCCATCCCCCGACGCGGCAGCGTAGGAGATGGCAACACCCAGAGCGACTACACCACGCTGGAACAACAGCGAAAGCACTCTCTTTTTGCTTCCGTACTCCACGGCACTTGGAAAGACACAAAAATCAATATCCTAGATACGCCCGGCCTAGACGATTTCGCAGGCGAATTGGCTGCTGCGCTCAAAGTGGCCGACACCGCTCTGCTACTCCTCAACGCCAAAAACGGCGTAGAAGTCGGAACAGAGCTGATTTGGGAATACATTGAAAAAAATGAAACCCCAAGTATCTTTGTCGTCAACCAACTCGACCATGAGAAAGCCGACTTTGACCTGACCTTGGAGCAAGCAAAAAGTCGCTTCGGTAACCGGGTACTGACATTCCAATTTCCAATCAACCAAGGCCCAGCCTTCAACGCCATCGTAGATGCCCTGCGCATGGTGCTGTATGAATTCCCTGCCTCCGGCGGTAAACCCGAAAAAAAGCCTATCCCACCGGAACACCTTGACCGCGCCAATGCACTGCACGCAGCCCTCGTGGAAGCCGCCGCAGAAAACGACGACGCCCTGATGGAAAAATTTTTCGCTGAAGGGAACCTCAACGAAGATGACCTGACCCGTGGACTTAAGATAGGCCTCGCCCACCGACAGTTTTTTCCGCTGTTCTGTGCGTCCGGCCTAAAAGATATGGGCAGCGGCCGCATCATGGGCTTTATCCACGATGTATGCCCCAGCCCAGCCGAGCGGCCTGCCGCAGCACTGGAAGGGGGCGGGTCCAAACCTTGTGACGCCAACGCCCGTACTTGTGCCTTCATTTTTAAAACAGTCCACGAACCCAAAGTGGGAAACGTTTCCTATTTTAAAGTATATTCAGGGGTGCTGAAAGCCGGCGATGAACTGATCAACGCCGACAATGGAACCACAGAACGATTTTCTCAACTGTTTGAAAGTGAAGGTAAAAATCGTGATCAAGTTGCAGAACTCCGTGCCGGAGACATCGGATGTACGGTAAAACTAAAAGCCTCGCATACCAACCATACCCTCAACCCCAAGGGCACAGACCTAAAAATTGAACGCATCCACTTCCCACCACCACGCATCCGCATGGCCGTCATACCACCCAGTAAGGCTGTCGTGGAAAAAATGGCCCACGCACTGCACGCCATCCGCGAAGAAGACCCAACACTTTTGATTGAACAAAGCCTAGAACTTAAACAAACGATCATTCAAGGACAAGGCGAAATGCACCTCGACATGGTGCGGCATAAAGCCGAGCAAAATTTTGGTGTTACCATCGAATTCATTGAACCTCGTATCCCATACCGGGAAACCATCACACAGGAGATCAACCAAGAGTATCGCCACAAAAAACAAACAGGCGGCGCCGGCCAATTCGCGGAAGTGCACCTCCGAATAGAGCCTTATTTTGATGGAATGCCGGCCCCACACGGCCTCAACGCTAAACACATCGACGAGGAACAATTAAATTGGGGCGGTAAACTCTCCTTCGTCTGGGCTGTCGTCGGCGGCGTTATTGATGCGCGATTCACAAACGCCATCAAAAAGGGTATCATGGCCAAAATGGAAGAGGGTCCCGGTACTGGTTCGTACTGCCGAGACATCCGAGTGAGCGTCTATGACGGCAAAATGCACGACGTGGATTCCAATGATATGGCATTCCAAACAGCATCGTCTATGGCCTTTAAAGAAGCATTCCACAAAGCAGGACCACAAATTATGGAGCCTATTTACGACCTAGAAGTGATGTGCGATGCTGCTGTCATGGGCAATGTAATGAGCGATTTACAAACCCGCCGTGCCATCATTATGGGCATAGATGCTGACGGACAGTACCAAGTGGTACGAGCGCGCGTACCATTGAAAGAACTGCACCATTACTCTTCCGCACTGCGCTCAATGACCCAAGGAAAAGCAAAATTTTCGATGCATTTCGCCGATTATGCTGCCGTGCCGGGAGACTTGCAAGCCAAACTAACCACCGAATACGCAAAATTGGCACACGACGAACACTGAAAAGATGCCTCTTAACCGCCAAATTGGATTCCGATAACCCGTCAGGCCCACCTTTGGAGACCTGGCAATGAGATACAACCCGCTGATGCCGGGGCGCAGGATGCCGCCTCGGCATTTTTTTGAACATGCGGTAAGGATCAGATTTGATAGACAATCGCGATTTTTTTGGAACAACCGGCTTATCGCTTGTTCGATCCTCCTGTCTGTTGGTCGCTTTGGCATCAGCATTAAAACTGCTCACAGAGCAATGCGCGTATAAACTTGACTGTAGCAGGTTTGTAGTTTTAATGGAAGTTTTAAAAACCTAGAAGGTTTTTAAAACCAGTACAAAATAAGAATTTTATTTTTAATTTTCGTATTTTTAAAATATTTAAAGAACTTATTTATGTTGTTTTATACCAATTTATCGCAAGTTATTTGAGAAGTCAATGTTTGCCTACTATTACTACCTTTGTCCTGATCACCACCCTAAAGAAACCATGCTGCGCACCACACAACACCCGGCGCGAGCACTTGCCTGCTGACCTACCCTTTGGTCGGTTGACCGCACGTGTGAGCACGCTGGACAAAAGCACTCTGCATGAAGCAATTCTTTTCTATTTTCTCAATTTTATTAACATTAGCATTGTTCCACCCGGAACTGTCTTTTTCCCAGTGCAACAGCGCACCCTGCCAAATACCAACTCCGGAAGTAAACGCTATGGATGCCTGTATCCTGCCGGCGCCGTCTGCCTTGAACTGCTATTATGGTACCACTACCGGTGATGCACCCGTCTCTTTTCCGCCTTTCTGGTGCTCAAGCATCCAGAACAACCATTGGTTCGCATTCACCGCCGATGCTACCACTGCGTCTTTCGAAATATCTGTGTTCGGATGCGCCTCAGGCAATGGCCTCCAGGCAGCAATCTTGTCAACCACAGATTGTGTGAATTTCAATTTTGTTTCGCCCTGCCTAGGGGATATCCCTACGCAAACAACGCAGACATTGACAGCCACCAGCCTGACGCCGGGTCAAAACTACTACCTGTGCATAGACGGTAGCGGAGGTGCATTGTGCGATTATGCCATCAATGGTTCTGTACCCACGGTGAACGGGCCGGCAAGTGGCCTTTGTATTCCTTCTTCCCCTTCGGGTATCTACACCACCGCCGCACCCTCCTCTTGGAGCATCAGCCCCTCTTCAGCCGGCAATATCATTGGAAGCTCGACAGGTACCTCCATTACGGTACAATGGGTGCAGCCGGGCGCTGCGCAGGTATGCGCCCAGAGCCTACAATGCTCCAATGCTCCGGAGAGTTGTCTGGACGTCATCGTGGGCGAAGACGTTAATACTGACGAGGATGTTTTTATGTGTCAGGGATATTCCGCCAATTGCGCCGGACAAACATATTCCCAACCCGGTACGTATATCGTCAACTTACCCACGTATTTAAACTGCGACAGTTTGGTACATTGTAGGGTACACCTGATTCCAACCGTTTACACCACAGAGATTGTGCCCATTTGCCAAGGCGGTTCGGCTACCTGTGCAGGTGAGGAATTCACAATTCCTGGCAATTACCCGATCAAACTCGTCAATTATCAGGGATGCGATAGTATCATCAACTGTAAAATAACGCTTATCCCAACCTATATTTCTCCCTATGCGTTGATCAATTTGTGCGGCCCAGCTTCCTTTGAAGTGTGCAACAACACCCTAACGGAATCAGGGCTTTACACAGAACTTTGTACCGGATATCAGGGTTGCGATAGCATTGTAAACATCAATCTGGCAATCCTGGAACCCCATGCCGTCATTGCCCCTCCCGGTATTCTGAACTGTGAAATAAGCCCTACCCTTACCCTCGACGGGAGTGGGTCTTCTCCCAACAACGCCGTGGGTGGAACCAGTTTCTTTACTTGGAGCGGACCCGGAATTGTAGGCTTCAACAACTTACCGACGGTACAGGTAAACCAGCCGGGCACCTACTGTTTGATTTCGAGGCACGGTCGCGGCGGTCTTTTTTGCTCGGATACCACGTGTGTCAATGTTACAGCGCTGAGTACAGTACCCCAATTGCCCCAAGTAACCGGTAACCTCAGCCCTTGCGGCGATTCCACTTATATCTACACGGCCACCGCGCAGGGACTACCCGCACCCACCTCTTTCACTTGGATTTTACCGGGCAATGTACCCTTCACGACGCTTTCACCCTTCAGCATTCAGGTCACCTGGGATACGGTGATTGCGGCGCCTTTGTGTGTTACTGCCAACAATTTATGCGGTTCCTCGCTGCCCTCCTGCCTACCCATCATCGTGCAGGCTCCGATAGAACAACCAAACATGACAGGCCCGGCAAGCGTTTGTGCGAGCGGTGGAGACTATAAATTTGTAATCAATAACTACCAATTCGGCACTACATACAACTGGACGATCCCGCCCGGAGCAGTTCTTTTTGACGTATATGACACGGTATTCATTAATTTTCAAAACGCTACTTCCGGGCAAGTGTGCGTTACTGCCGAAAATTATTGTGGTGCCGGCACTCCGGTTTGTCTGGGGGTACAAGTAAATGGAATCCCCACCGCTGACCTCACCAGTGATGCTGAAATCTGCGCCGGCGACTCTGTCAACCTGAATTTCGCCTTGAGCGGAGGCGGCCCTTTCGATGTTACCTGGACAATCAACGGGGATACCCTCACCTTGGATGACATCACCAACGGGCATACCATTCGCGTAAGTCCATCGGAAACAACAACGTACAGTATCCTACATATTGGTGACAATTCCATACCTGCCTGTGCTGCAATGGTGACCGACAGCGTCGTTGTGACAATCCGAGAACACTACAGCACCACCGATACCATCCAAATTTGTGGCGGTACGTCCTTGTTTGTCGGCGGTGCATTGCAAACCACTTCAGGCGTTTACACCGATAGCCTCCAAACCATTCATGGCTGCGACAGTGTCCTTGTCACAAACTTACAAGTATTGGCCGTTGACACCTTGGTCTTGAACAGCGTCAGTTGCAACCCGTTACTGGTGGGCACAACCACCCAAATATTGACACAAACAAACGGCTGCGACAGCGTGATTATCCGCGTAGTTGCACTACAACTTTCCGATACAACCCGTATTTTTGACACCAGTTGCGACTTGAGCAACGTGGGGATTACCACCCATGTATTATCCAATGTTTTTGGATGTGACAGCACCGTGATTACCACAGTCACCTTTGCATTGTCGGATACTTCCATGGTTTTAAGCAGTACCTGCAACCCGGCAGCAACGGGCGTTTTTTACCAAAATCTGCTCACCACAGATGGCTGCGACAGCCTAATCATCACCACCGTAACCCTGTTGGAACCAGATACATTGCTGCTTTCCGGCACTACTTGCAACGCCGGCCAAGCCGGTGTATTTCCACAAGTGTTCACCAACCAACTTGGCTGTGATAGTACGGTCATCACCACCATACTTTTTGTACCGCTTACCACCACCTTTGTTTCCAATTTGTCCTGTAATCCAGCAGAAACAGGCGTTTTTAACAATACTTTTCAGACATCAGAAGGCTGCGAT
>JBIPOY010000495.1:0-2748 GCA_044378705.1 Saprospiraceae bacterium | reverse complement strand
CGCGTTACGGCATTCAAACCCGTGCCCACAAAATCAGATTGACGTACATCAAATGGTGCTACGTTGACCTGCAACTCCTCGATGGCATCCAAAGAAATGGCGGTTGAGCCCGTACGGCCACCTGCCTGTGCATCAGAACCCAGACCGAAACCGTTGTTGAACTGCGATCCGTCAATGGTAAAGTTGTTCAAACGGGAATCCTGTGCACCGAAAGAAGATCCGTTGCCATTTGGGTTGTACTTGGTAATAGAGTTAATGGTCCGGCTGCCCACCGTTGGAAGAGCGGCGAGTTGCTGGCGACCAAACGTGGTAGAAGCGCCCGTCCGATCACTGCTGAAGATATCGCTTCGGCTGGCTACTACCGTTACCTCACCCAAGGTTGTGCCAGCTTCTTGCAGACTAATATCCACATTGGCAGCAGTACCCAAGCTCGTGTAGATACCATCACGGGAAGCCGCTTGGTAACCGGTGTACGTAACAGTAACGGTAAAAGGCCCTCCAACACGAACCGCCGGCAGAATATAACGTCCGCTGGCATTCGTTGCAGTACCATAACGGGTACCAGAAGCTACGTGCGTAGCAACAACCGTTGCCCCCACCAATGGCTCGCCATTTTGTTCGGTTACAACACCCGAAATAGTGGAGGTTGTTACCTGTGCGTAAACGCTAAAGCCACTGAGTAGCAACGCAAACAACAACAGCGTTCTACCTGCAGATTTGTACAGTGTAAAATGATTCATACTTATTTAAAAGTTTGGTGAAAAAGAAAGGAATTTTGGGGCGAAATTACACAGTAGAAGTTAATTGACCGTTAAGTTTTACGGATAATATAGTGCCAATGAAGCGCTTCATTAAAATTGGTATAGAAAATATGGACGCGCTTCTATTGGCCACACTTTTCGTTGGTTACGTGTTCCTTTTTTTCTACTTTTGACCGCTCTTATTTAAATTCGCACCGATCAAATATGAAAAAAACGATTCTATTGCTTGCCTTCTTCGCGGCCTTCATCAGTGCCTCCTCCGCTCAGGTAATTATTTCTGAAATTATGTTCAACCCTCCGGAAAGCGGCAACGATTCCTTGGAGTACCTTGAACTGCACAACAATGCAAATGCTACTGTGGATATTTCAGGCTGGAATTTCACCCAAGGCATTGATCATATTTTTCCTGCAGGGACCCTCTTACCTGCCGGTGGATATATTACATTGGCCAAAAATGCCAATGCATTTCAATTGGTTTTCGGGTTTCAGCCCATCGTATGGACCAACGGCGCCCTCACCAATAGTCCCGGCGAAGACATTGAACTCCGTGATGCAAACGGAACTGTTATTGACTATGTTGACTACCTAAACGCCGCACCGTGGCCGCTTGAGGCCAATGGCCAAGGCAGCTCACTCGTACTCTGCGACTTCAACGGCGATAATTCCAATCCGTCCAATTGGATTGCTGCAACAACCCTCAGTGGTGTCACCGTCAATGGAAAAGTTGTTGCGGGTAATCCCAATGCAGCGTCAGGTTGTCAAGTTTCAGGAACCATCTTTGCAACAGCAGACAACGTAGTGGCACAAGCAGGTCAAAACGCGGTGTTTAATGTACTGACCAATGATTTGTTCCTTGGTACTGTCACATCGCTGGTCGTCACCACACAACCCCTTCATGGCAACGCCTCCATTTCCGGTGACAAAATTGCCTATACACCCAACCAAGGATATTGTGGTCCTGACCAATTGGAATACAAAGTTTGCAACGCAAGTTCCTGCTCCAATGGCATTGTTTCCATTGAAGTGCGTTGCTTCCCTGTGCGCAGCATTGCTTCCATGACCGGTGAAAATACCGCTGGCGTAGCGGACTCCCTCGACCGCCCTTGCGCCTTGCAGGGTGTGGTATATGGCTTCAATCTCCGCCCCACAACCGGCACCCTGCCAAGTTTGCTCTTTACCCTTGTTGATGCGCAAGGCAATGGGATCTCCGTTTCTTCCCTGAACAGTAAATTCGGATATACGGTAGAAGAAAAAGATAATGTTACGGTTTACGGCGTTGTCAAGCAATTCAATGGTATGACAGAATTCCGTCCGGATACTATTTTTAAAAACAGCGCAAACAACAGCTTGTTGACACCCGTCGTAGTTTCTAACCTCTCGGAACAGACTGAGTCAAAACTAATACGGATCAAGAACTTGCACTTCGTAGATGCGGCGGAATGGACAACAGGCGTCGGCACAAGCGGTTTCAATGTACGGGCAGTTTCTGACCTCCAACCGCAAGATACCATCCTCATCCGTATAGACCACGATGTTGAAACGTACAATTCACCGGTCCCGGCAGAACCTTTCGACCTTACCGGTATCGGCGGTCAGTTTGACAACACCAGTCCGTTTACCTCCGGTTACCAGGTATTGCCCCGGTACAACGCGGACATTAACACCTTGGTGGGAATTCAGGAAGTAGATTTAAGCGATGAGGTAACCCTTTCACCAAACCCTGCCCGCGAAATGTTGTTGATAGAGATGAAGACATCTTTTGACCGCGTGACAATTATAACCGCCGCCGGTAGAAAAGTTAAATCAATCGAAAATCCGGATAACAATCATTCCGTCAATGTTTCGTTGCTTCCTGCCGGCACCTATTTTGTTCGATTTGAAAAAGGTTCCGCCACTTGGACAACCCAGTTTGTAAAACTATAATACCCAACGATTGCAAGGATCATTCTTAATCCGTTGTGCGTCATGAAGAAAATTGTTGTGTTGA
>JBIPOY010000135.1:0-8129 GCA_044378705.1 Saprospiraceae bacterium | reverse complement strand
AAAAGCACAATTTTTAAATACCCAAACCATTGCTGAGTCCAGAACATATTCCATCCTAGAGCCACTGCCTGGAAATACGTACGATGTGGCCGTTCGCCTGAAACCTTTTGCAGAAGAAACGTGGGTTACTTATATGACTTGGATGGACCGGCTGCAAAGGTATGGCGATGAAAAGTCAAAAAAAATGGGGACTGAAGGTGTTAAGATATACACGCCGACGAAAACAAACATTGAGCAAGACCCCCATACGGATGATCGCCCACCGCCCAAAATCAACAATGCTCAGGAGGATACGGATGACATTGAGAATTAACCGAGGCGGGTTTCACCATGACAATATTGTTGATTGATAATTACGATTCATTTACGTACAATTTGTACGATTACCTTTTGCAGACGGGGGTGGAGTGTGTGGTACTTCGGAACGATGCTTTTACGCTGAAGGATCTTGATAACATTGATTTTGCAGGCATTGTACTCTCTCCCGGCCCCAAACGCCCGGCCGATGCGGGTCTGTTGATGTCTGTTATTGACCGGTATCACGGGCAGTTTCCAATCCTTGGTATTTGCCTTGGGCACCAGGCTTTGGGCGAATATTTTGGCGCTGCGCTTGTGCGTGCCGCGCTGCCCATGCACGGAAAAACAAGCCGTATTCAACACCAAAGACACTGGATTTTTGAGGGCATTCCGACCGAATTTACCGCCATGCGATACCATTCCTTATTGCTTGAGTCGCTATCGAATACGCCGTTGGAATGTTTGGCAACCACAGATTCCGGAGAAATCATGGCTCTGGCGCACAACGTATTACCGCTGGTTGGGGTACAATTTCACCCTGAATCTATACTAACAGAACATGGGCTTTGCTTGCTCCGCAACTGGGTCACATCCATTCAACAAAGATGAAAAAAATTTGGCTTTCTGTTTTCGTCATCCTATCCGTTCTGCATTTGGCAGGTATTATAGGTGGGGTATCTTTGCTCAGCACACTTTCCAAACCGATGTTGATGCCGGTTTTAGCGCTGTGGCTGATGGTACAAACCCCCGGTGACCGTTCACGTTTGCGTACAAGCTGGCTTTTCGGTCTCCTTTTTTCCATGGTGGGGGATGTACTCCTGATGTACGAGGGCGGTTTCTTTTTTATGTCGGGATTATTGGCATTTCTATTGGCCCACCTTTCCTACATCGTGGGTACATCGTCCGCATTGCAGGGACGGAGGGGGTTTCTCGAAGCAAATCCCGGGTGGATTGTTCCTTTTTTGGTGTATCCTGCCGTGATGTTGTACGGGTTGTGGGATGGTATTCCGGAGGGAATGCGAGCCCCCGTCACCATGTATGCCCTGGTGATTGCTACAATGGCTCAAAGCGTCGTGAACTTGTACGGCTACATCGAAAAAACAGTATTCAGAAACCTTTTTGCCGGCGCTGTGCTCTTTGTTCTTTCTGACTCCCTCCTTGCTGTAGCCAAGTTTGGCACGCCTTTCACAGGTGATAAAGTGGCTATAATAGCCTCCTATATGGCCGGGCAGTGGCTTTTGGTGAAGGGAGTGACCGCGTTGATAACGGCAAGGAAGTAACCATACCGTAAGGCAGGAAAATAAAAACATCCTGCCCTTAGATCAACCGTCTCCGTACGACAGGTATGTTACTTGTTCCGTCTTGTCCACAGCACGACTAAACCTGTCATGCTGACGACAAACAGCGCAACAGCGATTATTTCTGCTTGGGTCAATTTCATGCCCAGTACCTCGTGTACCACATTCACCCGTATTTTCTCAATGGCAAAACGTTCAAGGGCGATGAAGCTAAGATAGAAGAAGAACAACATTCCGGTTACTTTTACGCGCTTGCGTAAAGACCAAAGAATGGCGAAAATACCCGCCATCATCAATACTTCATACAATGGCGTTGGAAAAACGGGCTGTGAAAGTTGCATACAATAGTCCCAAGAACATCCATCAATGGGAATACTGCTCACCGGATCAGTGTTTTCAGTGTTGAGAACATGGTGCGGGAAACGATATGCCCATACCCAATCCGGTATCCAAGACATCATTTCAGGTTTTGGGGCGTTGTTGACAATGCCCCAGTCGCCATCTCCGGAGAGTTGACATCCGATGCGTCCAACGCCGTATCCGGCTGTCAGTGCCGGCGCTACAGCATCGGCAGTGGGCAGAAAGGGTATTTTATTGACCCACATATAAGACACCACCGCTACAAACCCCAGCACCAATCCGCCAAAGAAGGCCAATCCGCCACCGGATGCCAGTGATCCGACGGGGTCTTCCAGAAAAGACTGCCAGTTGTCGAAAAGGTCGAAAATTTTGGCGCCCAATATACCTCCAATGGCCGCGGCCACGGTCATTTCGCTGATGCGGTCGTGGGGATAAACAGACACCAACTTGGTTTCAGGCTTGTCCAGCTTTCGTTTTTGTCCATCCCAGTACGTAATTCCGAGCAGGGCCAACAGCCCAATGACCGCACCCATCGGGCTTATTTTTAAGGAAAGAATCACGGAAGCAGGATCGTGCCGGAAAGTGTCATAGTGCTGATACGCGTACAAGCCTTTACCCCCCAACACAAACCCAACCATGGCGTTGCTAATCAGCTCCCCAAAGGAAGCCGGGAGCCCAACGGTTACACTGACTTTTGTCGGGGTGTAATACCCTTCCCGCGCTTTTCGTTTCAATTCAGCGTTGAACACCACCGCACTGACAATAAAAGCAATGGCCAGAAAAAAGCCAAAGGTCTTAAACATTGAAAGCCAATTGTCGGGCTGTGTTCCGATCAGGTCGTGAAAGAGGTAAGAGAGATCAGGATACATGGCGGAGAAAATTGAGTGCGTGAGTTAGTGTATAGAATGAGGCATTATTTGATGCTCACCACTTCTGCAGAGAGCCCCCTTTCCAGAAGGGCTTCGCAAAAAGGAATGAGTTCGGATTGGGTGCCGGATTTTACCGTGGCCTTTCCTTTGTAATGGATCATCAACGAGAGTTGTTCCGCTTGTTCAGAACTGTGACCCAATACCTTGATAAAACACTCAATAACCCATTCGAACGAATTGACGTCGTCGTTGAACACGATGAGTTGCGCAGAAAACCCGGAATCAACCTCGTCTTCGACCATCACGTCATCTTCCTGCTCTCTCCGTGGTTTTTCGTAGTTGAATATGCTTGTTGTTGTACCGAACATCATAATGGCAAAAAAATTAGTAACTACTTAGGTGGTCGCGTCATAGACAAAAAGTACCCATTTTTTGCCAAACAGCGTACCACCTACGTAGTTACAAAAGTAAAGGTTAGTCCAGTGATTTTAATACGGCATTTACGGCGTCAAAGTTGGGGATTTCGCCGGCATTTTCAAGTACCTCGGCGTAGCGAACAATGCCCTTTTGGTCAATGACAAATGCAGATCGTTTGGCAACGCCTTTGAGACCCAAGGCAAATTCTTTGTACAGGCTGTAGTATTTCTTGCTCACGGATTTGTTAAAGTCAGAAAGCAAGGGGAAATTAAAACCCTGTTCTTCTTTCCATTGGGCAAGGGTAAACGGACTGTCCACCGAAATAGCCAGAATTTGTGCATTCAGGTCGTTGTACTGTGCCAGGCTGTCACGCATGAGGCAAAGTTCTTTGGTACAAACGCCGGTGAAAGCAAAAGGGAAAAAAAGCAGCACGACATTTTTTCCGCGGTGTTCGGATAGTTTCACCAGGGACTTATCTGATGCACGTAGGGCAAAATCGGGTGCTTTGTCGCCGAGTTGGAGCATGATATTTTGTGTTAAATGCTAAAAAAAAAGGTGCAAAAAAAAGTAAGGGTGCAAAAATAGAGAATCTAGCCAAACCTCAGGGTAATTCCTCAACAAGGTAACTTTCCCAAGAGCCCATTGTGCTCCGTGAACACCGGCTCTGCCATCATGATAACTCCTAATTTTAGATTTTATGCGCTGCTATACTATCTGATTGTCAACAACTTGCGAATTTTTTTGACAAAAATAGGGGTGGTTGTCGCGGTGATATCTGAGTGTTGTTAAGAGAGCGGTAAATTTTATTTTTGTGCGTTGGTTCAACATGTTGTATTTTTATAGGCCAAAATGTTTGGCGTCAATTTCAGATCACACCAATAGCCCCCAAAAATTTGTAATGAAAATTTTTTCTCTCCTCCTCATGTCGCTTGTCACCTCATTTCAACTGGGTGCCCAATGCCTTTCTTTTTCCAATTGCGAAGACAGCCTACAGTTTTGTGATTTAACGACAAACAATGCAGATCTGTGGAACCAGCCGTATTGGCTTGATCAACAGACGGGTTTACACGATCTTAGTGACAACCAAATTGACTTCAGTATCTCGGCAACAGATAGTTGTGGCAATGGTTGGGACCAGATTAATTATATTTTATACCTTGATTTGGATGGAGATGGACAGACGATGGAAAGTTGGGTCAGCAATCAAAATCCTACGACTCCCGGAACAGTTACCTATTTTAACCCCGGTTTTGTGGGCGGTACCGAGCGTATATTTGATGGTCGGCCAGTACCACCGGATCAAAAATACCAATTTGCCCTTGACACAATGCATCTAGGCAATCGTGTCACCGCTTTTGTACGGTGGAATACAACCGCCAATCCGGATGTTTTTGTGAACCCGGAAATTCCTCCGGGGCGGCATAAAATCAAGTGGTTTTTCGTGAGTGGTACGAATCAAATTACTTGCGAGACCTTTTTTGAAATCAAAGACTGTAAAAAGCCCACCGTTGTTTGCCTGAATGGGCTCGCTGTCAACATCATGCCAACGGAATTGGTGCAACTTTGGGCGTCAGACTTTCTTCAATACAGTGAAGACAACGCCACTCCGACCAATCGCTTGCAATACGCTGTTCGGCGTTCCAACACGGGTACGGGTTTTCCCTTGGATGGCAACGGCCTACCGATACAAAGTGTAACATTCAATTGCGATGAATTGGGTACACAATTCATAGAGCTTTGGGTCAGAGACTTGGCTGGCAATGAAGACTACTGTGAAACCTACGTCATTGTCCAGGATCCCTTGGGAAATTGTAACAGTACGGCCATCAATTTGGTGGTGTGTGTCAAAAGGGCTTGCGATGCCTCCGTGGTTTCAAATACCGTGGTTAATATTACCACTTCAAGCACTTTTACACCACCCGTCAGTTATTTTGCCCTAATGGACACCCCCAACGGGTGCTGGGACGCTGAATCTTACATATTCAATCTTCCCGTATCCACGGTATCGGTCACGCCTAATAAAGATGATTACCAGACCAATGGGGTTACAACATTCGATTTGGTCAAAATACAGCGGCACATCCTCGCTGTAGAGCCTCTGAGTACCTACGAAATTATTGCGGCGGATGCCAACAAAAGTAATAGTGTTACGCTATACGACGTCCTAGAGCTCAGAAACTTGATTCTGGGAATATACTCGGAGCTGCCCAACAATACCTCTTGGCGCTTTTTGTCTTCAGACAATGTATTTCCCAATCCTAGTAATCCCTTCCAAGGTACATTGGTGGAAGAGGCGGTGTATGAAAACGTCGTATTCGATAGCACCTATCGCGCCAACTTCGTGGCCATTAAAATTGGCGATGTGAATTGTAGTGCCAACCCTGGAGCTGCTGCTCCTTCGGAAGACCGCCGGTCAACCGTCCTCACTTTTCCGGATGCTGTGATGGCTTCGGGTGAGCGTATTGCGTTGCCCCTCACTTTCTCAGAGGCAGGCGATTGGTTGGCCATGGAGGCTGGATTGATGTACGATCCGCAACAATTGGTCATAGAAGCAATTGCGCCGGGGTTACTGCCCGATTTGGAAAAAAATTCCTTTGCAGAACCGACACCAGGCGTGTTAAATATGGCATGGTACACCGCCCAACCACAAGCCGTTGCGGCGGGAGATCCATTGTACACCCTACACCTTCGAGCCCTGCAGCCGCTTCAATTGAGCGAGTCGCTGAAATGGTCTGACCACCGTTCAAATGCTCCCCATCAACTTTCAGCGGTTGGCTATGATGGTCAGGAAACACGCATTGCCCTTGCATTGGCGTTTCGGGGACAGGAAGTGCCCGAAATGTCGGATCAAACCATTGTTTTTCCGGTACAGCCCAACCCAACATCCGGAATAGCCTATATTGCTGTACAACTTGCTCAAGCTGAAACAGTGCGCTTGACAATCACTGATTTAGAGGGCAAAAAAATCCTGGAACAAGAGCAAGCGTTTTCTGAAGGGGCACAAATCCTGGAAATTCCGGCTGACATAACTTCTAAACCGGGGGTTTATTTTTGGAAAGTGCAGGCAGGCGCAACCGTGGAGAGTGGCAAATTGATCAGAATGACCCACTAGTGGTTGGCTATTGGTACCAACCGGCATAGAAAAGGTAGTTGTTGGCGATGCGTTCGATCTGTCCTTTGAAAAGATCGGGGGTAAGTTCTTTCACGCGTTTCGCAGGAACACCGGCATATATGCCACCTGCGTGGCAAATGGTGTTTTCCAAAACCACAGCACCTGCTGCAATGAGGCAATTTTCTTCCACCACCGCCTCATCCATGATGATGGCGCCCATACCAACCAACACGTTGTCGTGTATGGTACAGCCATGTACCAAGGCGCGGTGGCCGATGCTCACATTGCTGCCAAGGGTGGTACCACACTTTTGGTAGGTACCGTGTAAGATTGCGCCATCTTGGATGTTCACCTTGTTGCCCATACGGATAAAATTGACATCACCGCGCACCACGGCCTGAAACCATACCGAACAGTCGTTGCCCAAGGTTACATCGCCAATAATCGTGGCATTTTCTGCGAGAAAACAATTTTCTCCAAACTGCGGGTGGATGTCGCGACAAGGAATGATAAGTGCCATAGTAGGAATAAATGTAGAAAGTGAATGAGGAAAGTGTCGGAAGGAAGTACGGTTTGACTATTGGCGGTTAGAGCTGCTTGTATTGTTCATGATCAAAAAAATGAATGCTGCCATCAGGGCACCGAAGGTGTTGGCCAACATGTCATCCACTTCAAAAAAACGGCTCGGAAAGAAGGTTGACTGTACCCACTCCATTAAAACACCATAGCCACTGGACAGACAAACGACCATTGTTGCTTCTTTCCAAGTTATTGACCGCGCACGTGTGATCCGCGCGCCCCTGCATAGAAGCCAAGTGAGGAGGGCGTAGGCCAGTGCGTGACCAAATTTGTCGGAAGACGCCAATTCAAATTTAGGCATAGAACTTCCTGGCACCACCGACAGCAAGGTGACGATCATGAGCCAAAGGAGGGCGGGTAGGTAAGGTTGTTTGCGCATCATAGTTTCTTTTTGGACACCCGCTCCGTTTCTTTTTTATCCGGTACAACCCCGTTTCTTTTCATTTTGTAGAAATGAACACCGGCGCCAAAAACCCATCCGGTTTTTCCGCTTTCAGTGCGTATTTTAACCCAGTGATCGGTTACTTTTTCAAGGCCTAGGCTAATTTCTTGTTTCCATTCTGTTTTTTGCTGGAGAAAGGTAACCGGAGCATAGAGCTTGAGTTGTTCGATGGTCTCGCCTTTGAGGCCGGGCTCCTCGCGTACTTTGAGGCCATCAATGGTTACGTACAACGTTGTGCCGGACTTCTTAGGCTGCTCAGCAGACTTGGATGTTGGTTCGGGGGAGAGCGTTGGCCTTTCCGGTTTTGAGCCGGGTTGTTTGAGCGCCGAATTGTATTGTATCGGTGCTGGTACCGTTGGTTGGGGCGCCGAGACCGTTGGTTGAACGGCAGGTTGAAGGAGAGGAACCTTAGCGGTACTGTCGTGCCTGACTGGGCGCTCTTCCGTTGTCTCGTCGGTCTCGATATTTCGTACCCGCCGAACGAGATCGGATCGTTGAGCAGTACATTTAGAGATGGCCCATAGGGCGACACAGGCAATAAACGCAAAAAAAATCAGGGATTCAGACCTAGGAATCTTCATGAAAGCAGAAAAATTTATTGGGTTAAGCGATACAGCTCGATCGAAACGATTTTAAACCCTTATATTTGAAATGTAAAAGTAAGTGTTGTGGGGTAATGCGTCAAGAGGGCATTCGACAAAGCGATGTTAAATGCCATTCAGCAGCGATATAACCTGACAACCCGCTCTAAAAAA
>JBIPOY010000494.1:0-2754 GCA_044378705.1 Saprospiraceae bacterium | reverse complement strand
AAAAGTATTTATATGAAAACAAAAAGTAGTTTTTTCGTCAACAAATGTGTAGTTTTTCGTCTTGGCTGTTGTTGTTGAGTATGGTTGGTGTGGAGGCACAGGCGCAATTTGTTGTTGGCGGCGGCCATGGGGATAACCGTCCTTAGTGGGTGGGCGCTGGCGTATTTGCCGGTGACGGAGGCCCGGCAGCGCGGAGAAGCAAGTACGGAAGGGGTAGGTTTTGGGTTGTACCAGAACGAGCGGTGTGATGTACTACACGCTGGCGACGGCTTCGGCCACGAAGAAGATGATACAGATGAAGAAGCATTGATATAAGTTGGGGTGTCTCGGAATGCCGAGGCGCCCCTCAATGAGTACACAATCATTGCTCCTAAACGCGCGGTACGTTTTTTTTCTTACTCGGATTTTAAGTACCGTTGCCATAGATCTGGCCGGCGTTCTTGTGTTCTTTCCATACTTTGCTCGTGGCGCCAAGCCTCAATCATGGCTTCGTGGCCTGATCGCAACACATCAGGAATGGCCATACCTTCCCATTCTGCGGGTCGCGTGTACACAGGGGGAGCAAGCAAATTGTCTTGAAAACTGTCAAATAAGGCCGATGTCTCATCATTGAGTACCCCCGGAATCAGCCTACCTACGGAATCCACGATCACGGCAGCAGCCAATTCCCCCCCGGACAACACATAATCTCCAATACTGATTTCAAGGGTAATGTATTTTTGACGAATCCGCTCATCTACCCCTTTGTAATGCCCACAAAGTATGAGTACGTTGTTTTTCATACTCAGTCTATTGCACAATGATTGATCGAGCAATACGCCATCGGGAGAGGTGTAAATGACTTCATCGTAGGTTCGTTCGGCGCACAAGTGGTCTATACACGCGGCAATGGGTTCCGGTTTCATCACCATTCCTGCGCCACCACCAAACGCATAATCATCTACTTGACGGTGTTTGCCTGGCGCAAATTCTCTTAAATGGTGTAAATACACCTCAAGCAGCCCTTTGTCTTTTGCGCGCTGCATGATGGAATAATTCAGCGGACTTTCCAATAACTCCGGCAGCACGGTCACAATATCAAATCGCATGGAACAAATGTTTCCGCAAAGGTAATGCGTAGTCACCTTAAAATTAACCTTCAAAACACCACGTTAGACCGTGATCTTTGCTTTTGTTGTATCTTTGCATAATATAACGATATCAACATGGAAGTCCTGACCACACCACACCTCAAACATGCTGAAGCGTTCATCGCGCTTGAAAACGAATACAGTGCCCACAATTATCACCCCTTGCCTGTTGTTTTGGAGCGCGGCAGGGGCGTTTATCTTTGGGATGTTGAAGGCAAACGCTATTACGACTTTCTTTCGGCATACAGTGCTGTCAACCAAGGGCATTGCCACCCTCGCCTCATTGCGGCGCTTACAGAGCAAGCTCAAAAACTGACACTTACTTCCCGCGCTTTCTACAACAACTTACTGGGTGAATACGCAGAGTTTTTGACCGAGTATTTCGGTTATGAGCGTATGTTGCCCATGAATACCGGTGTGGAAGCGGTGGAGACGGCCTTAAAATTGTGTCGGAAATGGGCTTATCAAGTAAAAGGAATACCGGAGGGCGAGGCTAAAATTATTTTTGTGGAAGGCAATTTCCATGGTAGAACGCTGGCGGTTATTTCCGGCTCGACAGACCCGGACAGTCGGCTAGACTTTGCACCTTTTATGCCTGGTTACCACGTTATTCCATACAACAACCTCCCGGCGTTGGAAGCCGCCCTGCAAGATCCCAACGTTGCAGGTTTTATCGTAGAACCCATACAAGGTGAGGCGGGTGTCTTTGTGCCCGATGACGCCTATTTGCCCGGGGCATTTGCTCTTTGCAAGCAATACAACGTGCTGTTTATAGCAGATGAAGTACAAACGGGTATTGCCCGAACGGGCAAACTTTTGTGTTGCGATCATGCCAATATTAAACCCGATATTCTGGTGCTTGGAAAAGCCCTCTCCGGCGGCGTGTTGCCGGTGAGTGCGGTCCTCTCCAGCGACGAAATATTGCTGACGATCAAGCCGGGTGAACATGGTTCTACTTTCGGTGGAAACCCATTGGCCTGTGCAGTCGCCATGGAGGCACTGAAGATCGTCGCGGATGAAAAATTGGCTGAAAATGCACAATTGCTAGGTCAAATTTTTCGCCTCAGAATGGAAGATCTCATGATCAAAAGGCCCGACCTGATTGCGCTCGTACGGGGTAAAGGTCTGCTCAACGCCGTGGTGGTCAATGATTCCTCCAACAGCAAAACTGCCTGGAATATTTGTCTTGAGCTTGCAAAAAATGGACTGTTGGCAAAGCCTACCCATGGAAATATCATCCGGTTTGCCCCGCCCCTGGTCATGAAAATAGCGCAAATGGAAGAGTGCTGCTCTATCATCGAACAAGTGATACTTACCTTTAAGGTAACTGGTTAGATGGTAACGTCTGAGACTAAAAAGTGGCCATTTTTTGCCAGACGAAGCAGATTTTTGCAGGCCGTAGCAGCGCTACGGTCAAAAAAATCTGCGAAGTATGGCGGAAAATGGGCCTTTTTTGGCCAGACAGCGTGCCACCTAACCAGTTACCCATTAAGAATTATAACTTCAGGAACCCCCAACGGTATATGATGCTGGGCTGATACGATTGCTTTGTCGCGCCCATTGTATTGTACAATCAGTATAATACTGGCGGGAATAATTTCCCCATTCAGTATAAATTTTTGAT
>JBIPOY010000493.1:0-2755 GCA_044378705.1 Saprospiraceae bacterium | reverse complement strand
TGGGGCTCAATACCCGTTTCACCGCCTCACCCAAAGCACCCTTTCGCTGCTATGCCAAAGATTTTGACAACAACGGCACCTTAGATCCCGTCATGGCCTTTCAGGAGGAGCGCAATATTTATCCACTAGTTCAGAAGGATGTTTTGGTAAAGCAGATGCCTACCTTAAAAAAGCGATTCCTTTACTCTGGAGACTATGCGAAAGCTACTGTGGGCGATATATGGTCGAAAAAGGATTTGGACGCAGCATTGAACCTACAATGTTTTGGGTTTGAAACATGCTGGTGGGAAAACCAAGGAGGAAAATTTATCCAGCGCATCCTCCCGATCCAAGCACAACTCTCTACCACACAAGGAATCGTGATTGGCGATTTCAACAGCGATGGCCATCCGGACCTATTACTTGCCGGTAATAAATATGGGTTTGAAGTAGAAACAAACCGCTGTGATGCCGGCAATGGCACTCTTTTGGTGGGAGATGGGAAGGGCCATTTTTCTTGGACAGACAACAACGTCAGTGGTTTTTGGGCGATGCGGGAAGCCCGAGACCTTGCCATGCTCCGCAGTGCCGGCGGAAAAAACACCTTTGTTGTGGCGAATAACAACGGTACCCTGCAATTTTATAGTAATTAATTTTTGTAACCGATTGGATGCCGCAAAAAAACGGGGTAACACCTCGTTTTTCTGCGACACGCTCCCCTTTGGTTATTTCCGACGTAGGACAAGGCTGTCTGCCGGATACTTCGCTTTTAAGGTATCCATCATGGACTGCGCCCAGGAAGTGATGATCTCCCGTTGTTCGGGCGTGAGTTTGGCGTCGCTGTGTGTCCACGTATAAGAAGAAAGTGGCATTTCCTCCTCTTTCACATTTTCGATGATTTCTTCAAATTTATGGTTTTGGACCGCTGTTTTTCGGGCGGTAAATTCTGAAAAATTGAGGTGCTTTTTTCCATCATTTACATGATTTGCCAACCAGATTCCGACGGGTTGAATTTCAGCATACCACGGGTAACGCGTGGTGTTGCTGTGACAATCCATACAGGCTGGTTTTAAAATGGCCATTACCTCCTCCGGAACAGGGTATTGATTGCTCAATGCATTGGTAGATACCCCAGAAATATTTTTTTCGGGTCTGACAAATTGTAGGCCGAGCACGAGCACGAGCAGTCCCATCAGTACTTTTTTTCCGTATTTTTTCATCATTTTTCTGTTTAAGGTGAAAGTAACCCTAAATGTAAGGGGTACTAGAATTCTTTATGACAAAAAAAGCCTGTTGCCGCCAGAAAACAGGACAGCAACAGGCCATTGAAACGGAAATTAAAATCGCCTGGTTAGGCTCCGTGACAGCTTTTGTATTTTTTACCGCTGCCGCAGGGGCACGGTTCGTTGCGTCCGACCACCTTCTCCCGGACAATAGGCTGTACCCGTTGCACTTGTTCACCTTGTCGAACAGCCATTCCGGCGCGTTGGGCGGCTTCTTGGGTTTCTGTGAGTTGTTGTTGGTTGTTGGCACGCAAGCGACTGGCTTGTGCGCGTCGTTGAGCTTCAGCTGCTTGTTGTTGTTGCTGAGAGCGTTTCACTTGATCCTCATCGGGTAGGGTGAGCGAGCCTCTGAGCAGGAAAGAGGTTACGTTGCCATTGATATGGCCGATAAGACCCTCAAAAAGGTTGTAAGCCTCCATTTTATAGATAACCAACGGATCTTTTTGTTCGAAGCTTGCACCTTGGACAGAATCTTTCAGGTCGTCCACGTTTCGGAGGTGTTCCTTCCAAGCGTCATCGATCAGCGCCAAAGTGGCTACCTTTTCAATGTCTCGCATGACTGATTTTCCATTGGTATGAATGGCTATTTCCATATCTGCACTGACATTAAGCCCCAGACTACCGTCGGTAAAAGGTACGATGATACGTTTGTAACGTTGGCCTTCTTTGGCGTTCACATCCTTGATGACAGGCAAGAGCCTTTCGCCGACCTGTTGGGATTTGTGTTCATACAAGCCGAGCGCTTGGTGTAGGAATGTGGCCGAAACAGTGGCGATTGGCGCAGATTTAAACCATGATGCTTCCATTTCAGGGTCAATACCGATGAGTCGTATGCTATCAAGTCTAAATGACTCAAAATCACCACCTTGACGGTGGGCCTGGACCAATTCGGCGGTAATGGCGATGAATGCGTTGTTGATATCCACCTGAAGTCGTTCGCCAAACAGTGCGTTGCGGCGCTTTCGGTAAATGGCTTCCCGCTGAATATTCATCACGTCATCATATTCGAGCAATCGTTTTCGGATACCGAAGTTGTTTTCCTCCACCTTTTTTTGCGCGCGTTCGATGCTGCTGGTCACCATGGAGTGCTGAATAACATCGCCTTCTTTGTGGCCCATTTTATCCATCAGCCCGGCGATGCGATCACTTTGGAAAAGGCGCATGAGGGCATCTTCGAGTGAGACGTAGAATTGCGTGGATCCGGGGTCTCCTTGACGGCCTGCACGACCCCGCAACTGTCGGTCAACCCGTCGGCTTTCATGGCGTTCGGTACCGATGATGGCAAGACCGCCGGCTTCTTTGACGCCCGGCCCGAGTTTGATGTCGGTACCCCGGCCGGCCATATTGGTAGCGAGGGTTACTTTTCCGGCCTGACCTGCTTCTGCAACGATCTCAGCTTCTCGTTGGTGCTGCTTGGCATTCAATACATTGTGATCGATGCCCCTCATTTTCAACATTCTGGACAGCAACTCAGATATTTCAACGGAAGTAGA
>JBIPOY010000491.1:0-2765 GCA_044378705.1 Saprospiraceae bacterium | reverse complement strand
GACGGGCCGTGCGTTCACGGGTACGCATGGAGATGGTGTACTAGACAGCAGCGGTGACGCCAACGCCGCTACTTGGCCCGGCACCGATGCCGTCGGCGCCGGCTGGCGCGGTGGCTCTTGGGGCAGCGATACCGACGTCTTGCAGGTCTCGGACCGCTACTACGCTGGCAATTCGAACTCCCTCAGGTACAGCGTCACCTTCGGCTTCCGGGCTGTACGTCGTTAGCCGGTAGCCGCGGGGGCTAGGGGTTTGGTTTTTTGGGGTTTGGGGTTTGCCCCGAAAAAATATTTATATTTAGTAACTGGTTAGCGTGGTCGCGTCTGAGACAAAAAAGTGGCCATTGTTTCGTTTCAAACGCGACCATCTCCATAATTACAATGGAAGGGAATAGGTATCAATGGCTTTTCCGAATCGTTCTTTGTATAAAAAAGAAAAGTACTTCACATCTCGCACGCCCACCTTGGCGACCAATTGCTCAATCGGTTCGTTCCAGCCTTGTTCCAAGATGAATCGTGCTTGCTGCAACCGGGCTTCCTTGATGTATGTACTGGGGGTCAAACCGGTCAATCTGCTTACTTCCCGATAAAAGGTTCTGCGGCCCATGAGCATCAGATCTGCCAGTGTATCTACCGTAAAATCTACGTCCCCCATCCTTTTAAGGATGGTTTGCTCCAAAGTAAACAACCAGTCTGCACCATTACCGGTGGCTTGGCTGTTTCCAATTATGTTGAACTGTGCGGAAACACTTTCCCTTTTACGACTTCGTTTTAAGAGCACCCGAATGGTCGTCAAAAAAACATCATCGTCAAAAGGTTTTAGTAAGTAATCATCTACCCCCAATCGCAGCGCCCTATGTCGGCTCTGCTCGCTGTGTAAGGCTGTAATAACAAGGATTGGAATACAGGAATACGCTTCTTTTGCTTTAATCTTGGCAATCAATTGCCAGCCGTCCATGTCAGGCATCATGAGATCGCAAACGATCAAATCCGGCAAATGGTAACTTTCCAAATGCGTCAAGGCCTCCGCGCCATTAAAAGCGCCGGATACTTCAAAATGCTCCTGAAGTATCATTTTTATCATATATTGGAAGTCGGCATGGTCCTCTACGACCAGTATTTTCAGTGTTTTTGGCATATTTTCGGGATCAACCAATGCCATCAATACTGTTGAATTATGTTGTTGGTCTTCTTTTTCTTTCTCGTTGAAGACAGGTAACGCCACGTAAAAAGTTGAGCCCTTGCCCAAGCCACTTTCCACCCGGATGGCGCCATCCATCATTTCTGTCAGTTCTTTTGACAGTGCCAACCCAATACCGGTACCGCCTTCTACGGTAGTACCGGGAACCTGTGTTTGGAAATAGCGTTCAAAAATATGGGGTAAATCACCGGGATGGATACCTCGTCCCGTGTCGGTCACCACCAGGACTACCTTGTCACCATTGGATTTTACTTCCACGGTAATATTTCCGCCGGTACCGGTAAACTTTATGGCATTGGACAGCAGATTTCCCACCACGATGCCAAAGTAGTAGGGATCCAGCCTTACTGTTTCAGGCCTTTTCCTAGCCGTAATTCGGTGCAATTTTATGTTTTTTTGCTGGGCCAGAGGTTTGTAATCTGACAGTAGGGAGGACACCAATTCGTCGAGGTCAACAGGAGACAATTTCAAGCGCTGGCTGGCCACTTCTGAGGTGGAGAGGTATAAAATATCATTCACCATTTTCAGCAAGTGATTGGTATTTCTGACGGCTATCGTGGCCAGTTCCTGCTCTATTTTGTTGATACCGCGGCTTTTTAGTATTTTTTTTGTCGTACTTAGAATGAGCGCAAGGGGTGTTCTCTGTTCGTGTGCAATATTGGCGAAAAAACGAGACTTTTCTTCCGCCAAATGCGCCAACCGATCTGCCTGTTGTTCAATCAATAATTTGTCGTACGTTATTTTCTCCGTTTGAACTGCTACTTCTTTCGCAAGTTCTTGTTGTCTTACGCGCAATGTCCGCTCCCGGTACAGCACATACCAACGAGCTGCGAAGAAAATGAACGCGCCAACAACAAGAAAAAACCAGGGTGTCAAGTAAAATGGCGGAGGAACGTCTATTTTAATCTGACAGAACTGTTGGTTGATGGATCCATTGCCGGATCTGGTACGGATCAATAGGTTGTAATCGCCATAAGGAAGTCCGGCCACGTAAAGTTTGGGTGAATTAAGTGGGTTCCAATTGTTGTTTAATCCCTCAATGCGGTACTCATAACTTGTGGCACCTGAACTGCTATAGTCCGGGTTGGCAAATTCAAAGTAGAGATAACGGTCGCCGGGGTTTAGGGTGACTTTTCCCAGTTGTCTAAATTCAGGTAGTATGTCAATCGCTGCATCCTTGTCTGCCGGAAACTGTTTGGCGGCGGTCAACAAAATAGATATGTTGAAGTCTTGTTCAAAATCACGCCAAAAGTCACGCGGGTGGAGTTTGGTTATTCCATTGAGCCCACCAAAATATAGGGTGCCATCAGAGGCTTTGAAATGTGAAATTCGGTTGAATTCATTGCAGGTGATACCATCTTTGATTAAAAAATAACGCAAACGTTCACTGGAGGGCTGAAATTGTATCAATCCACGGTCGCTGCTGAGCCACAAATATTCAGCGGAGTCGGCGTAAACAGCGTACAAGTTGTTGTTGGGTAATCCATCTGCCACGGTGTACTGTCGACAGACTGATTGGGCCTTATTCCATCGGATCAGCCCCTCGGAACTGGCCAACCAATATATG
>JBIPOY010000490.1:0-2768 GCA_044378705.1 Saprospiraceae bacterium | reverse complement strand
GCTGGTAGGCGCCAAGTTGTTTAAAGATAAGCTCTTTGTTCGCCGTTTACAATAGGTGCTGCACCTACTCTGTTCAAAATACCGAAAATATTTTTGTCAACGCCTTTTTTGTTCATTTAACCCGATATTTTGGTCGGTTCAGTGTTATTTATCGTTGAAAATTTTGGCTAATAACAAATACGTCGTATATTGGGACATCAACGATTTATCGAAAAAAAATCTAAGAATTTTTCATTAAAAACCTTACCTTTCTTTTTGCAGCCGCTCTCATGCTGCTCTCCAATGCTTGTAAAGACGACAAAACATTGCCCTCCTGTGATGGGGTAGTGTGGGAATACGAAGGTGATATTGGCCCTGAATATTGGAATGAATTGTGCGTGGATTACACGCCCTGTGGCGGCACTGTTCAATCTCCTGTCAATATTGAGGGCGCGGTGTATGACCCAACCTTGGCAGATATTCCTCAAACCTACAACAGCACGGCCACCCACACATCGTTAACAAGGGCCATACGGTACAGTTCAATTGTGATGCCGGTAGTAGCATCGTGGTAGGAGGTGAAACATACACCTTGCTCCAGTTCCATACCCATACCCACAGCGAACACGAATTGGGTGGCGCTTCTTTCCCGATGGAAATGCACTTTGTACACAAAAATGAAGCGACCGGCAAACTAGCTGTAATCGGTGTTTTTGTCAGGGATGGCGCTGAAAACTCTTTCCTGAAGGGGTTGGTGGACCACCTGCCTGCCACCAAAGATTCTACGTACAATGCCAACGACACGTTTAATGTAGCAGATGTAATGCCCGGTAATAAAAGCTATTTCACGTATTCCGGTTCTTTGACAACACCACCTTGTTCCGAAACGGTCTCTTGGTTTGTGATGGAAAACCCCATTGAGGCTTCTTCCGCACAAATTGGCGATTTTGAAAACTTAGAACACGAAAACCACCGTCCTTTGCAGCCTGTCAATGGCCGTACCATCAAATTTCACAAAGGATAATTGACAATTTCACAACGGTTGGTATCTCAAAACAGGCATCCAGTCGGCTTAAGGCCAACTGGATGCCTGTTTTCTTGTCTAGTCATGATAAGACAATAATAGTTGATAACTTTCCCCTAAGAAACCGGACTTTTGTAACGTCGATTGGTTTCCGTTTTTATTTTTACAACTATTGTCATGATTCATCCTTCTTTTGCCCGTTTTTTGTTCGTATTATGCGTTGCTTTCTCGCCAACCGTAGTCATGGCCTTGGACGCCGGGGTCTCATTTGCGGTGTACAGAACTCCGGACGACAAGCCTTACGTTGAAGTAAACCTTGAAATTGCCGCCGGTTCGGTGATGTACCGTCATATTGACAGCGTATTATTGCAAGCGGGAGTGGAGGTGCTTATTTTAATCAAGGAAGGGGATAAGGTGGTCAATTTTGAGAAATATATCCTTCAGAGCCCTCACGTACCTGTTCCGGAAGCCTTGTTGGATGTGAAACGCATGACGATACCACAAGGTAATTACACGCTAGAGGTGTCTTTTCAAGATGTCAATGATGCCAGCAATACCGATCAGTTCAGCAGTCCGTTGGTGGCAGTTTTGGATGAAAAAATAGCGTTGTCAGAAATACAGTTGCTCCGAGGCTTTAAAGCAGACAATTCCGACAGCCCATTTTCAAAAAACGGCTTTTTCCTCGAACCATTGCCCTTTGGTTTCTATGAACGCAGTGCCACCTTGCTGGCTTTTTATGCGGAGATTTACCAGGCCGAAAAATCAATCCGTGAGGCGAAATACCAAGTTCGGTACGTCATTGAAAAAGACGCCGGCAATGGTCAGCGTATCCTGATTTCTGCAGGTAGCCAAGAAAAAAAACGGAGTGCGATGGACGCAGTACTTGTTCAAATGGACATCAGCAAGCTAGAAAGTGGTAACTATACGTTGACGGTAGAATTACGGACCCTGGACAACGAATTATTGCGCTCCCGGATTTGCACCTTTCAGCGCAGCAATCCGTTCTTAAACCTCCATCCAACTGGATTCTCCGATGCAGAATTACAGCATCAATTTGTACAGGGGCTTGACGAAAAAGCATTGGTGTACAGCTTGCGGGCTATTTCACCGATGATGCTCGGTGACCAATCCGAAGAACTCAAAGCGTTGTTGAAAACGGCAGATCCCAAACAGATGCGCTTCTTTTTATTCCGCTATTTTGTTGAAAAGAACCCCAACAATCCTGAACAGGCCTATTTTCAGTATATCGCCGTGGCAAATGCTGCCAACAATAAATTTAAAAGTGGTTTCCGCTATGGTTTTGAGACCGATCGCGGGCGCACCTTTCTACGCTTTGGACAAGCAGATGATGTGGTACACGTGGAAGATGAGCCGGGCGCTCCACCGTACGAAATATGGATTTACTACAAATTCCCCAATACAGGCCAAAACAACGTGAAATTTCTGTTTTATAACCCGTCATTGGCAGGGGATGATTATATAATGCTCCATTCTACGGCCCGCGGAGAGATCCAAAATCCAAAATGGGAACGCGAACTATACAAGCGTAACTCCAGGGAATACACAGATGACAATTATCAAGACGCTACCACGGTGCAGCGCAACAACGGCCGCAACGCTCGGGTATATTTTGAAGATTTTTAATACTCCACCCCTTTTCGCATTGGAGAGGTGTGGTCCAATGGCTTAACCATCTTCCCAATCCAATCATTCGTCAACAACGTCACATTTTTTGCGGTTCAATCATATCATGAAATATTATTTG
>JBIPOY010000489.1:0-2769 GCA_044378705.1 Saprospiraceae bacterium | reverse complement strand
GTGGAAATTACCGGATCAAAAAACTGATACTACAACCATCTGGAGGACTTTGCGTTTCTTTGAGCTATGCGTCGTGACTATCTACTGCTTTCCGGATTGGCTTTGTTGTTCTTTTTGCCTTTTTTGGGCGGAGTGCACCTATTTGACTGGGACGAAATAAACTTCGCCGAGTGCGCGCGAGAAATGCTGGTTACCGGGGACTGGATGCGCCCACAGATTGATTTTGAGCCTTTTTGGGAAAAGCCGCCCCTATTTTTTTGGATGCAAGCCATTGGAATGCAAGCGTTTGGGATCAATGAATTTGCTGCTAGGCTGCCAAATTTTCTGTGTGGTTGGGCGACCATGATGGCGGTGTACCACATCGGCAGTAAGTTACACGATCGTTTGTTGGGCTGGCTGTGGGCGCTGGCGTGGTTGGGGAGTGTGTTACCGCATTTGTATTTCAAGAGTGGCATTATTGATCCATGGTTCAATTTTTTTACTTTTATAGGATTGTATGGCTTCATTGAATTTCGATGGCGCTTCTTTTCCCACCATCCCGGCATGTCTTTTTGGATGCGGTACCGCCACTTGATTTTGGGTGGTAGTATTGTAGGTTTGGCCATTTTAACCAAAGGTCCAACTGCTTTTCTCGTAATATCCTTGGTAATAGGGTTATATTGGGCCAAGTATCGTTTTCAAGGCCGTGGTTTTCTGCAACATTATTTATTACTGGCTGCTTTTTCGGGGTTGGCTGCTTTCCTTTGGTTTGGGATCGAAATGGCACAACACGGACCTTGGTTTACGCAAGAATTTCTGTTGTACCAAGTACGTTTGTTTAGCACACCGGACAGTGGTCATGGGGGCTTTTGGGGGTACCATATTGTGGTGTTACTGATTGGCTGTTTTCCTATTTCAGTGTTTGCCTTAACCAATCTGTGGGGTGATCGGCAGGGAGAGGACGAAATGTTGGAAAGTGACACGTTAGACAGCTGTAAACGGAGTGATTTTGGCACTTGGATGCAATTACTTTTTTGGGTTGTACTGATTCTCTTCAGTATTGTGAAAACAAAAATTCTTCATTATTCTTCACTTGCCTATTTCCCCATCACCTACTTGGGGTCTGTTACCCTGTGGCGGGCTATTCGCTGGGGCATTTTCCCGAAAATAGTGGGCTACCTACTGCCTGTCATTGGTATTTTATTGGGCAGTGTCGTAGCAATAATACCTTGGTTGGGACAAAATATTGACCGCATCAAACCACTTTTCAAAAGCGACCCCTTTGCTTTGGCGAACTTGGATGCATCCGTTTATTGGTCACTTTGGGATGCCCTGCCCGGGATTATCCTGGTGGCTACCTGCATCGGCGGCACGGTATATTGGATCAAAAAAGAAGCTTGGAAATCAGCACAAATGGTGCTGGGCGGAGGAGCCCTCTTTACTGCACTAACCTTGGTTATGGTTGTACCCAACATTGAAGGATACAGCCAACGAGCAGCCATTGAATACTATGAAACGAAGTGTGGTCAGGATTGCTTTGTTCGCCCGGTTGGCTTTAAAAGCTATGCGCACCTGTTTTACTCTTGTAAAAACAGTCCGGGAGCCGATAAAACATTGGATGATTATGCAAGCATGGCCTTTGGAAACCCCGGAAAAACGTGCTGTTTTGTAGCAAAAATAACGGCGTTAGGAGATCTACCCAACCTACCGGGTTGCCACGAAGTGTACCGAAAAAATGGGTTTGTCTTCTTTGAAAAACCGGTAGTTACGGTACCTTCCAGCCAATAACATCAACTTTATGCGCGCAGCTACCGCGCCACATTGTCTGACAGGTTCAATAAACCCTGACAGAGTGTGCAAGTTTTCTGAAAAAATGGCAGTTAATTTTCAATAGCACGAAGTTTGATTGTGTACTATTATCCGTAGAAAATTTTGTTTCACGGCTAATCATCTACTTTCACCAAACAATAAATAAATCGAACGTATGAAACCAATCGCTGACCGTGTTATCGTAAAGCCAGCGCCCGCCGATGAGAAAACCAAAGGCGGCATCATCATTCCAGACACAGCCAAAGAAAAGCCACAACGCGGCGAAATTATCGCCGTTGGCCCAGGTAAAACAGGAAAAGATGCGCATTCTATGACCGTTCAAGTAGGCGATATTGTCCTATACGGTAAGTATTCCGGCCAAGAAATTACCCACGAAGGTCAAGATTACCTGATCATGCGTGAAGATGAAATCTTGGTTATCATTTAGTATTTACCCATAGATTTCAATTTCCCAGAATATCCCGAAATGCCAAACCATTGACCACAGAAATCCCATTGATTGAAACCCATCTTTCACTAAAATCATCCTACAACAGATATGTCTGCTAAACAGATAAACTTCAATACAGAAGCCCGCGAAAGACTCAAAGAAGGTGTTGACGCCTTGGCAAATGCCGTAAAAGTTACCCTCGGACCTAAGGGTCGGAATGTGGTGATCCAGAAATCATTTGGTGCCCCTTCAATCACCAAAGACGGAGTTTCGGTAGCAAAAGAGATCGAACTCGAAGATGCTGTGGCCAATATGGGCGCACAAATGGTCAAAGAAGTAGCCAGCAAAACAGCTGATGCAGCAGGTGATGGTACCACCACCGCAACAGTATTGGCGCAGGCCATGGTTACGGCAGGTCTCAAAAATGTAGCCGCCGGCTCCAATCCAATGGATCTGAAACGCGGTATTGAGAAAGCTGTAAAAGTGATTGTCGCCAACCTCAAAGAACAAACGGAGCAAATCGGCGAAGA
>JBIPOY010000488.1:0-2772 GCA_044378705.1 Saprospiraceae bacterium | reverse complement strand
GGCGGCTTCCACATCATTCCATTCAAGGATGGTTGGGCCTTGGCCTCTGGCACTTTCAAAACACTGATACAGCAAGAACTGAAGATTGGGCAATTTGCGCATATCACTGCCAATATCCTTTTGTAATTGGTCTATTACGGTTGGGCTGGCCGTCCAACCCACCGAAGCCAAGGGTACTGAGACGATGTCTTTGATTTCTGTCAGACGCAATCTCGGCACCAGATAATCCCGTTGATTGACCTCTTCCTGCAGGCGCCGATATTGAGACATGTCGCCGACAAACTCAGAACGCAACGCAACGATGACATACACAGCGGCATCCGGCGAGAGCGCCGCCCGCAGAAGATTATTCAAATATTGGTGCTGTTCATTGGTTTCAGCCATTCCACTGGCGTAATATTTTTCGTATTGAAAAATATCTTCCAGTTGGTCAATAAATACCAATAAATTCTTTTTTCCTGCAATGGGAGAACGCATATAGGCATCCAGAATACCGGTATTGCTTTCCCTTATCATGGTTTCTATACGCAAGCTGGTTTCTGGGGTTGATTTCACCGAAGGATCCAGGATGCCATTGCCACCCAGTGCAAAGGCAAGATTTTTGATCGGAGAGCACCCGGGGCGGGTTTTACAAATAACCCATTCTGTACCCGCGATGCCATTGTGCCCTCGGTTGAGTGCGGGAAATAAGCCTGCTTGTATCAATGAGGTCTTTCCACAGCCTGCAGAACCGATAATACCGACGAATTTGCTTGTCTGGATAAATGCCAACAGTTCGTCAACCTGCCTGTCACGGCCGTGAAAAACCGCTGCATCCGAAGTTTGGTAGGGACGTAGGCCTACAAATGGGTTTGTTCTAACCTGGTTCATCTTGGTATGATCGCTTTCCTCCGGTCGTTACCGTTGATGGGTATGGACCGAAGGTGTTCATTTGAACGTTTTGCCTTCTTTTTGAAATTCCCGTTTAATACCCTGAACAATGTCTTGACTCGAAATAGGGCGCTCCCCATTTTTTCTCGCATTCAGCCAAGCAAACTGAACAATGTTGTTGATGGCGCCCCCCGCCACCTCATAATCTGCCGCGATGCGCTCCACATTGATTTCATGGAGATCGGAAAAACGGGAAATCACCTTTTTCCACAACAGCTCACGTTGTTCGTGGTTGGGAGAGCGAAAGTAAATAATTGATTGAAATCTACGGATAAAAGCCATATCAATATTGGGCTTTAGATTGGTGGCAAGGATGATCAAGCCATTGTAATCTTCTATTCGCTGCAACAAAAAAGACGTTTCCTGATTGGCAAATTTATCTTTAGAGTCCGAAATTTCAGTACGCTTTCCAAAAAGTGAGTCCGCCTCATCAAAAAACAAGATCCATTGCTTGTTCTCTGCAGTATCAAACAAAGCCGAAAGATTCTTCTCCGTTTCTCCGATGTACTTGGATACCACCTGAGAAAGATCAACCCGATACACTTTTTTTCCCGTGGACTCCCCGAGCAGACTGGCCGTGAGCGATTTTCCGGTTCCCGGGGGACCGAAGAAAAGTGCCCGGTAGCCCATCATCAATTTTTTCAAATGGGAGGATGCGCCTTGCTTTATTTCCTCCTGATACTTGAGCCAATGCAATATGGTATCAATTTCTTCTCTGGCAATGTCATCTAGTACCAAATCAGACCAAGTAAGGCTGGTTTCAATACGTTTTGCAGGAAAAGAGGCACTAAAAGGAGGGTTGTATTGCTCACCCGTGGTCAAATAGGTGAGAAATTCTTTTGAAATTTGGAGACTGCCACTCAAATACGGCTCCGATTGTTCCGAATTGTGCAGCTTCAAAACGCCGTGTTTATTAAAAACATGATCCTCTGAAAAGAGCTCTGTGGTGTACAATCTGGTCAACAAGTCATCGCCGGCCAAGACAAAACAAGCTGTTTCGCCGGTCGGTAAAAATCCGTTGTGCATTTTGCCTTGTAACCCTCCAAATTCGGTATAAAACCGTTCTGTTACTTTGTTTTTAATAAAAAATTGGTCAAAAAGCTGGGGCCTGACATGGGGCACCAGGGACATGATCAAGACCAACCGCTCACCAAAACGTAACGTATAATGCTGCACAAACCGAGCGTACATACTCTGATCCTGCTCCAAATCCGGTGCAGATACGTCAAATATACTGTTGTGAGTCGGGTCGTGCTTAAAATACAACTGCATACGAGCAGCCATCACAGCCTCCAGCCACTTCAGTTCACGTTCTATGGTAATTGAATTGTTGACAATTTCCGGAGCGTCCATGGTAGACTGTGATTAAAGTGATTTTGATGATTTGATTGTTTGCAAATATTTGATTGTACAATGGTAACTACTTTGGTGGAGTGCCTATGAGACGAAAAAAAGCCATTTATTGCCAAACGACAATCAACCGGTGTTTCATCCATCCGTATTTGATCATTTTTATTTGCCAGGGAAGTGTCGTAAGCAACACATCATAGGCGCGCTTTTCCACCACCAATTCCCAATATCCTTCGTCTTGCCACGTCAAACGCCCTTCTCTTTGTAAAAAAGTTTCCCGAAATGTATTCACGCGGGTGCCTTGCAATTTTTCCCAGTTGTGTATTACTCCCGCCAACATTGATTCTGCCAACGCCTGTTCATCCTCCCGTATATCCAATTCATTTTCTACCACCGTTTGAAATTCCATGCCGCACAACAGTTTGTTCAACAAAAGTTCGTTTTCTTGATAAACGGTTTTTCCCGTCACAATATACTGGCACAACAAGACGG
>JBIPOY010000487.1:0-2785 GCA_044378705.1 Saprospiraceae bacterium | reverse complement strand
TGATTTACCATTCTATTGGTGTAAACGGGGCAAAATTCACGGATTTTGCCCGCGCTGGGCATTTCGCAAGACAGGTGGCCGACCTAGAACCCGATCTGGTAATACTATCTTTCGGTACCAATGAGGGACAAGGAAAAACATACGACGCACAAATGCGTCAAACCATGAATAACCTGACCTCAAAGATCCTGGAAAGCTGCCCGACTACCATCATTCTGATGACTACACCGGCGGATTCTTACCTTCGTGGAAAAGGAAATAACCCCTACCTAAACGAAATGAGCAAATTGATTCGCACTTTTGCCCTTGAAAAAGGCTTTGCACTTTGGGATCTGCACCTGCTGACGGGAGGAGAAAACTCTGCTGTTTTTTGGAAACAGAACAACTTATTGGCTTCAGATGCTGTACATTACTCCAAATCAGGCTACATGGTTCAGGGAAAATTGCTATTCCAAGCCATCATCAAGGCATACAACAACTTCATTGAAACCAAACAGTAAGGGGGCCTATCTTCGTCGTCAGGTCAACTAAATTCATAATTTTCGAACCAATTACGGATAATTCCATGCTCTTCTCCCTCGAACCTCAGGAACGAAAGGTATTTTTAATGATTGGGAACTGCGCCAGCGAACTGGGAGTGCCTGCCTACGTTGTTGGAGGTTATGTACGTGACCGACTACTTGGAAGACCCTCAAAAGATATTGATGTGGTCTGTGTGGGCGAAGGCATTAAATTAGCCGAACAAGTGGCCTCAAAACTTACGCCACGCCCAAAAATCGTGGTTTTTAAACGATTTGGCACCGCCATGCTCAAATATGAAGGCATTGAATTGGAATTTGTGGGCGCGCGAAGAGAAAGTTATTTGCCCGAAAGCCGCAAACCTGAGGTGGAATTGGGCACCTTGGAAGATGACCAAAACAGACGAGATTTTACCATCAATGCCTTGGCTGTTAGCCTCAACAACGATACATTCGGACAAATTATTGATCCGTTTATGGGCCTAGAACACTTGAAAAGTAAAACGCTCAAAACCCCGCTCGACCCGGGAAAAACCTTTTCAGACGATCCCTTGCGCATGCTCCGGGCCATTCGTTTCGCCAATCAATTGGGTTTTACCATCGAGCCCAATACCTACGAGGGTATTAAACAATACAAAAACAGACTCGCCATTATTTCAAAGGAACGTATTACCGGTGAACTTGAAAAAATACTTCAAACAAAAAAGCCCTCAATCGGATTTAATTTACTGTTTGACACCGGATTACTCCAACATTTTTTGCCCGAACTTGCCGCTTTACAGGGGGTAGAAGACAGACAGGGGCGCGCACACAAAGACAATTTCTTTCATACCCTAGAGGTGTTGGATAATGTTTGCCATCGCAGCGAAAACATCTGGCTCCGTTGGGCAGCGCTCTTCCATGACATCGCAAAGCCGGCAACCAAACGCTTTGACAAAGAACATGGATGGACTTTCCATGGACATGAATGGAAAGGAGCCAATATGGTGCCGGGAATTTTTCGAAATCTTAGACTTCCCTTGGATTCAAAGATGGATTTCGTAAAAAAACTGGTATTGTTACACCTGCGCCCCATTTCACTGACCAAAGAAGAGGTTACTGACAGTGCGGTAAGACGACTACTTTTTGATGCAGGAGCCGATATTGAAGACCTGATGAAACTCTGCGAATCCGACATTACTACCAAAAATCCACGGAAAATGTCCCGCTATCTGGAAGGTTATGAGTACCTGAAAGAGCGAATGGCCGAGGTAAACGAAGGCGACCGATTACGGCTGTGGCAACCACCCATTACCGGCGAAGTAATCATGCAAACATTCGATATTCAACCTTCCAAGGTGGTCGGCGTCATTAAAACGGCTGTTCGGGAAGCCATTTTGGACGGATTGATTCCCAATGATTTTGAAGCAGGTTTTGATCGGATGATCGAAGAAGCGGCAAAAGTTGGACTAACACCCAAAAAACAATTCTCTGATTGGTTGGATTAAGGTTGGATGCTCAGTGTTTGAAAGACTTCCCCTTGGGCTGTTTCTTTTTGAGGGGAACGGGGTCGTACATGGGATGAGCACTCCAAGGATGACACCGCAATACCCTTTTTACGGCCAAGTACAAACCTTTGAAAACACCCCACTCCTGAATGGCTCCAACAGCGTAATAAGAACACGTGGGCTTGTATCGGCACTTACTAGGCCCCAATATTGGCGAAATAATCAGCTGGTAAAGCCGTATGGGCAGAATGATCAATTTTTTGAGCATGGCTGAAATCATGCGACAAAATTCCGCTTTTTCAATCAATTCAGCTGCGTTTTTTTTGAAAAACAAACCTTTTTTGAAGAATATATTATGGGAGTGCGCTAGGCCTTATAGCACCCTCAAAACACTTTTTTTGCGATTATTGCCCTAGTTTGAAACCCGACCTTGTTGTATTCGTAACCGTAATACATAGAATCCAACTTGCTTTTCGGCACAAACTTCAAAATCCGATTACTTTTGCACTTCAAAAGCGACCGATCATTTCCTCCAATATTCTTTTGAAGGTACAATCGTCTCAACGCTCTGAAAAAGCCCCCTTACTAGATATGTCAAAAAAATTACTCATCGTAGAATCACCGGCCAAGGCGAAAACCATCGAAAAATTCCTGGGCGACGACTTTACCGTAAAATCGTCTTATGGCCACATTCGTGACCTTGAAAAAGGAAATGACTTGGGCGTTGACGTCAACAATGGCTATGTCCCCCATTATGTCATCCCTACTGATAAATTAAGA